>CBFGPJ010000008.1:0-18560 GCA_965650615.1 uncultured Fluviicola sp.
AGTTGTTTTAAACCATTTATAAAGGTAATCAAACCGGTAATAAATACCAGGCTCAGTACAATGTATTTGAATTGGGCTTCGGAAAAACGGGCAAGGAGTTTTTTTCCGATAAATGTTCCGGTAATACCTACAATTAATAAAATAGGGATGAGGTAATAATCGTGTTTGTGCATGTACCCGTTTGAGAAATAAACCACACTTCTGCTCAGGTCAATTCCTAAATCAATGATTGCGGATGTGGCAATAAAACGTTCCTTGTCGAGATTGAATGCCGCAAGTGTCAGTCCGCGGATTGCACCTCCCGTTCCTAAGAGCCCGGCTGTAATTCCCGATAAAGCTCCTCCAGTAATGGAGTTGGTGGTGTTTGGTTTTAACCGGATGTGCCTGAACAGGATCAACATCAAACTTAAAAGGATCATAAATACCGATAGTATTACCTGGAGGAGTACCGAATTCACGAATCGGCTTAGAAAAGCACCGGCAATAACAAAAACCACAGCCGGAACACCGATCGTTAGTATCAGTTTTTTATCAAAGCCTTTTCTGAAAAGGGCAATCTTTGATACGTTGCTTGACAGGTGAAAAAGTGCAGTAATTCCCAAAACGGAATGAAAATCAAAAAAATATCCGGCTATCGGAACGAAAAACAGGGAAGATCCGAAACCACCAACCGTACCCAAAATTTCGGCAATAAGAGCAAGAAGAACGAATAAGGGTAAGAACTGCATATTATTCTTTTTAAATGAGAACTGCCCGGTGGTTCCGGGCAGTGATCAACTTAGGATATGGCGATCTTTTTCCTAGGGGTTGGTTTTGTTTTTTCCTTTTTCGGAATTGTCAATTGAAGCATCCCTTCTTTGTAAAGTGCTTCAATTTTGTCTTCGTTAATATTCTCAGGAAGATTGAAGGTCCGTGAGAATGATTTTCGTTCGAACTCCTTCTTGGTGTAGTGTTCGTTCGATTCATTTGTTTCATGTTCTTTATCGGCACTAATGGTTAGAAGAGATCCCTCGACATCAATCTTAAAATCCTTTTTTGAGAATCCCGGCACTGCCATTTCAGTGTGAAATGCTTCATCACTTTCTTTGATATTTACTGCCGGGAACAAGTCTATTCCATGGAAAGGCCAGTGGTTCGAAAATACGCGATCTGTAAAGAAATCAGACCAGGTGGGAGCTGTCAGCTCGTCGTTTTTGGATGTTTTTACTGGTTTCATAACTCATTTATTTAAAATTAAACATACATTCCGTATCAATTGCGATCCTGGTAATATTCAGGTTCGTCGGGTTCAATTCCTTTACTCAAGAATTCACCTTCCGCATTTTGGTCCGCCAATGTCCAGGTATCGGTTAAAATAGTTTCCAGCCAGACCTTCCCGGATTTACGGAATACCTGTACTCCCAATCCGAAATCTGTCCAAAAAAGTTGTTCGAGTTCACTCACCTTCATTCCCGGGGTAACGGTAATCTCACCAGAATGATGCACCGTGCGGCATTCTTTCAATGTCACATCTTTCCGGATTAAAAACTTCAGTGATGAAGCCTCACCTGGTTCGTGTCTTTTTGAAAAAAATTCCAGCTTTAAGAAAGGGAATTTCTTATTAAATGAACTCCGCACTTGTTCAATGCTTTGCTGGTCGTTGATAGTTAATTTCATGGGTGTATTTTTTTTACTCGTGTAAGACTAACAGGGGTACGTGACTGTGGAAGGTCATTGCTTTGGTCAATGGCTCGCTAAAAAGGCGTTCGATCAAAGAATGTTTTCGCGAAATAATCGTTACCAGGTCAATGTCATTTTTCTCGACAAAATCATTAATTCCCATCACCACATTCGGATGTTCCATCTCAAAAAAAGTATGATGCGTATGCTTTAAAGCCTTTTCTAACCTGAAACTTTCATCAATTTCCTCGAATGATGGTATGATGTTGGCTTCAGTGAATATATTCAGGATGCAAATATGTGACTGGAATTTTGCAGCAAGCTTCCTGAGTGGTGCTAAAACTGCCTGGTCGTCCGTTTCAGCAAGATCAACCGCCAATACTATATTCTTGAGTTCTTTGAACGTGACTTTTTTGTCGATAACCATTACAGGGGTTTCCACTTTGCGAATTAGCATTGAAGCTGTGCTGCCCAATATCCGTTCCCGGATGTAGCCAATTCCCTGTGCACCCAATATAATAAGATCAACATGCTGGTCTTTTGCGAAGTCCATTATTCCGGTTACCGGCATTCCGACCTTAGCAGCGGAACTGATTCTCAGGGAGGGATCAAGTTCCTCAAGCGACTGTTTTAATTTTTCCAGACTGGCCAGGACTCCTTCTTCCAAATATTGTTTGGTGCTAATGAGGGGAGGATCTTCCGTCAACAGAGGTATGGAATAGACATGCAGCAGCAAAATTTCCGATTCGGTTCTTTTTGCCAGTTGCACCGCATAATTCAAAGCGTTAATGGATAGTTTTGAAAAATCTGTCGGGACAAGTATTTTTTTCATGATTCCATGTTTTAATGTTTAAAGAATAGTTGGTCCAGTGATAAACTATGCCACTCGGGAGGAGTCATTAAAAGTAAAAGGAGCAGCGCCAATCTTGGGAATACGTTACGGGTATCCCAAAGCGGTTGATTCATTCCGAAACCGATCCCTGCTATGATCAGGTTGATTCCAAGCAGGTAAAGTGCCGGGAATTCAAATAACCCGAAAATCAGTAATCCTCCGCAGATTAATTCGGTATAGGAAGTATACAGGCCAACGAATGACGTCAATAACCGTGGGATGCCCTTATTCACGAATCGTTCCTGGTATGTATTAATAACCGTTTTCATCCCGATGTTGACGATAGCATCATATCCCTGGAAGAGAAAGAGAAAGCCCAGGAACACACGTGCGATCATGATTGCTGAGATATACTGATATTGTTCGATCATTTCCATTGGAATTGTTTTAAGGCAAAATTAGAACGGATCGGAACGAAGAGAAATGAGGTGTGTCATGATTCAGCATGATGTATATCAATGAGTTTTTTCAGCTTACCCGGTGACCCCTGTCATTTCGGGCGTTCTTTTGAAACGGGATCTTTGCCATATAAACTTTTAATTCGCTGAGTATGAAAACAGATGAAGAAATACAAAAAGATGTCATGGAAGAGTTAAAGTGGGAACCGGCTATCCATTCATCGGAAATTGGTGTTGCGGTGAAAAACGGGGTGGTTACTCTTTCCGGAACAGTGGACACTTATCAGGAAAAGAAAATAGCGGAAAAAGCAGCTTTGAAAGTGGCAGGAGTGAAAGGAATTGCGGAAGACATCGTGATTAAATTGAGTTTTCACGATCAACGGACAGATACAGAATTAGCAGAAGCAACAGTGAATGCCCTGAAATGGAATGTACTTGTTCCTTCTGATAAAATTAAAGTAAAGGTTGAGAACGGCTGGGTCACTGCAGATGGTATGGTCGAATGGGCCTATGAACAACAGGCTGTCCGGGATGCTATTTCGACAATTACCGGAGTAAAAGGGATCAGTAACCTGGTGAAAGTAACGCCGAAGTTAAATCCTGCCGATATCAAAAAGAAAATTGCTTCGGCATTTGAACGAAGTGCATCCGTTGATGCAAACGGGATCCACATAGAAAATGTCGGGGACAAGGTAATCCTGACAGGTAAGGTGCGCTCTTACTCTGAGAAAAGGGAAGCGGAACAGGTGGCCTGGAACGCGCCGGGAGTTGCTGCTGTTGAGAATAATATTGAGGTGAGAATTCCCTCATATGCAGAACTTGGCAGGGAATTGTAAAACCGGTTTTTGAGTTACATAAAAACACCCTTCATTCGTGGAGGGTGCTTTTTTGTGCCCGGTAATGATCAGTGTCAATATAAAAGATGATAAAAATCATCTAATCGGTCTGATACAAGCTTTACTTTTGATACCCGTCCCAAAAAGTGTATATTCGTTATGGAATACCAACGTAAAAGAATGGAAAGCAAAGAAGGAATCGATGCGTTGTTTTTACACGCTACCGAAGGAATCCTGGTGACGAATGCAGAAGGACGGATTACACGAATTAACCCCAGTGCTGAAAAACTGTTTGGCTATGGCCCGGGAGAATTAACCGGGGTGAAAATTGAAGCACTTGTACCTTCCAGGTTTACACATAAACACGAAAATAACAGGGCAGATTATGCTCGTCATCCGCATGCAAGAGCAATGGGATTGGGAATGGAACTATTCGGTCTGAAAAAAGATGGCTCTGAATTTCCGGTTGAAATCAGTCTGAGTCCATACAGCGCTGCCGAAGGCAACTTTGTAATCGCCTTTATTGTAGATATCACGCTTCGGAAAGAAGCAGAAAGAAGACTCCGTAACTATTCGGAAGATCTTGAGAAACAAGTTAAGAACAGGACACTTGTGCTGGAAGAGGCAATTAAAGAACTGGAACGGACCCAAAAAGAACTCGATGCTTCATTGGCTAAAGAAAAAGAGCTGAATGAAATGAAATCGCGGTTCGTTTCGATGGCTTCCCATGAATTCCGCACTCCTCTTACGACCATGATGTCTTCACTTTCATTGGTTAGCAGGTATAACGAACGGAATGATAAGGAGAATCACACAAAGCATATTCGAAAAATTGAAAAATCGATCGTGAACCTCACGGATATTCTCAATGATTTTCTTTCCGTTTCCAAACTGGAGGAGGGTAAAGTCCAAAATATGCCGGAAGATATAAATCTCAAGCAATTTCTGCAGGACATCAGCTCCGAAATGCAGGGTATGCTGGGGGAAAAACAATACATCGATCAGCATTATTCCGGTGTTGAGCAAGTGGTGCTGGATCCTAAATTATTGCGGAATATCCTCTTCAATTTAATTTCGAATGCCATTAAATTTTCTCCTGAAGCAGCAGCGATCGAATTACATGCTCTGGTCAATGAGCACACCATTTCCATTTGGGTAAAGGATCACGGTATCGGTATCAGTGAAGAGGACCAGGAACACCTTTTCGAGCGATTCTTCCGCGGTGGAAATGCAACTCACATCCAAGGAACCGGTTTGGGGCTGAATATCGTTGCGCGATATGCAGAACTCATGAACGGAAAAGTCACAATTGAAAGTACCCAGAATACAGGAACGACTGTAACTTTAGTCATTCCGGCTTAAATTTAAACCTATGAAAAAAATACTGCTCATTGAAGATAACAAGGATATTCGCGAGAACACAGCGGAAATCCTGGATCTGGCACAATACAACGTTTTGACTGCTGAAAATGGTAAGGAAGGGGTACAGCTTGCTCTCAAAGAGCTTCCCGACCTGATCATCTGTGATATCATGATGCCTGTCCTGGATGGATATGGTGTGTTGCACCTGTTGTCCAAAAATGAAACTACGGCGGGTATTCCGTTTATTTTCCTGACGGCTAAAGCGGATCGGGGCGATGTACGCAAAGGAATGTCCATGGGGGCCGACGATTATCTGACGAAACCCTTTACAGACCAGGAATTGCTTAGTGCCATCGAAACACGACTGAATAAAACGGATATCCTGAAAAAGCAATTTGCCAAGAACATGGACGGAGTCAACCATTTTTTGGATGAAGCCAAAAGCTTTGAAGCACTGAAAGAATTATCGGAATCGCGTGAGATAAGGCACTACAAAAAAAAGGATACGGTGTTCCTCGAAGGCAGTTATCCGAAGGGAATTTATTTTATTCATAAGGGAAAAGTAAAAATCTACCAGAAGAACGACCAGGGAAAAGAGCTCATCAGCAGCTTGCACAAAGCGGGCGATTTTTTTGGTTTTTTGTCGCTTCTTAAGGACGAACAATTCATTCATTCTGCAGCTGCACTGGAAGATTCCGAGATCTATATGATTCCCAAAGACGATTTTTTTTCGCTCATTTACAGGAATACGGAAGTGGCGCGAAAATTCATTGAATTACTTTCCGATAATTTGCTCGAAAACGAACAACAGTTGATGCGCCTGGCTTACAACTCCGTTAGAAAGCGGGTAGCCGAAGCTTTGGTAAAGTTGTCGGATACTTACAAAAACGAAACGGATCAGCAATTCAGTATGAACGTTTCGCGTGAAGACCTGGCGAACCTGGTCGGTACTGCAAAAGAAACAGTGATTCGTACCCTGAGTGATTTTAAGGAAGACAAGTACATCGAAATTTCAGGAAGTACGATCACCATCCTTGATTACAATAAATTGGCAGGTATGAAAAACTGATATTGGTATAGTTGATAAGTCAACCGAAAATCGTACCTTATACGAAAATGATGGACTTAAAAAATGCACATCATGAATATGCTCAAAAGTAATGAAATCAAATCCTTGCTAAAGGAAAGAGAAGCCACTTCAAACAAAAGCGATTATGGTCATGGATTGATTATTGCCGGTCGAAGAGGAATGATGGGAGCAGCCATAATTTCAGCAAAAGCTGCCGTTCGCTCCGGAGTTGGTTTACTGACAGTGTGTGTGCCGTTTGAAGAACGGATGATTTTACAGGCTTCTATTCCTGAAGCCATGTTGATGATGCGGGAAGATGACCACTACAAACTGGAACGGTTTACTGCTATTGGAATTGGTCCGGGAATGGGGATCAATCCTGTTTCGGAGGAAGTACTGGTTTCGGTCATGATCCAATCGAAGGTTCCGATCGTGTTGGATGCGGATGCGCTTACGATCCTTTCAGATAACAAAAAACTCCTGGAGAGCCTTCCGGAAAAAACGATCATCACACCGCATGTAGGTGAATTTGACCGGCTTTTTGGAGTTCACGAAACCCAGGAGGAAAGAATCAATACAGCCATCACCCAGGCAAAGAAATACGATCTCATTATCATTTTAAAGGGCCATCCTACAGCAATTATCACTGCAGAAGAAGTATTTTACAATCCTACCGGGAATGCAGGTCTTGCAAAAGGCGGATCAGGTGATGCGCTGACAGGTTTGATCACCTCTTTTTTAGCGCAGGGTTATATTTCGGTAAATGCAGCAAAACTGGCTGTTTTCTTGCATGGTCTCGCGGCCGACATAACGTTGAATGAACAAAGTTCCGAGAGTATGATCATTTCGGATGTGATTGAAAATTTTGGGAAAGCATTTGAGGAAATCAGGTCCTGAGACAAGCAGGCGCTTTCTGTATTTGGCAGTTTGACAAAAGAAACTTTTAAAATGATGCCGGATGAAAATAAACAAGGAATGGCATGAGAAAAACAAAATGCCGAAAAATGCAACGTTTGAGCAACGGGTTAAATGGCATTTAGAACATCAAAAAAAATGTGCCTGCAGACCTATTCCCGAAAAATTACTCGGTGAAATGAACTTACAAAAGAACCTGGAGTGATCTAATGGCTTAATTTGATTTCGACCATTTGCTTCACATCTTCCAGAAGGGCTCCGTCCAGGATATCAATCCGGATACCTCGTCCTTCAGCATAGACTTTGGCTGATTTCAAAAGCTCCTTAATATCTGCTGCAATTGTGCTTTCCAGAATGGTATCGCTTGCTTTTTGTCCGAAAACAAAAGCAACCTTGAAAAAACCCTCTCTTGGCAGCAGGTAAACAATGACCCGTTTTTTGTCTTTTATCCTAAAACTCCAGCCATATTTAGCTCCGGAATAATGCCATTCATCAATAGCTTCAGGGTATAGTTTATGGACGTGATCACGAATTACATTCCATAGACTGCAAGTGTCTTTCAGAGCACCGGATAAATCATTCGTCCCGGGAATAATGGCCTTGTTCGCAAATATGCTGGTATCCATAAATCGAAAGTACTAAATAATTGCATTTAATTCGGGATTAGTTTTGAGGTTTGTGACATTCAATAAGGAGTGTTTTTCGATGTCCCAAAGTTGTTTGTTGCTCCATTTTCGGGCTTAAAACAGGAATTCCGAGATTCGCCCCGCGTAAAATCACCAACAATCCGATAACAGATAACAAATAGGGAAAAGCCCTGGTTAGTTTACTGCGAAATGTTTGGTTGATATGTTGAGCAAAGAATCCTACTCCGATCAAAGCGGGAAGTGTACCCAATCCGAACGCAGCCATGGAGGATGCACTTCCAACCGGGTTTTCAGCTAAAAGGGCGTTAGTCAATGCCAAAAAAATCATTCCGCAAGGGAGTAAACCATTCAATAACCCGATTCCGAATAATTTCAGCGATCCGTTTTGACGAAGCAGTTGGTGCATCTGGCCGGAAACCCATCGTTGAAATCGGGGAGTACGAAACTCCATGTGTTTCAGCCAGTGTTTTCTCCAGGCAATGATAATTAAACCGATACCGAAAAGGATACTCAAGACCTGGAACAAGCGAAATAAATTCAATGAAAATCCAATACTCCCGATTACAAACCCCAAAAGCATATACGTTATGATCCGGCCGGTATTCGCTGTTAAAATGCCCATCAAAATCGTTGTGCCCGATTTCCTGTTTACCGGAAGTGCGAGCGCAATTGGCCCGCACATACCGATACAGTGAAACGAACCCGCAAGTCCCAAAACGAATGAGCTAATCAGGAAAATCATTACGGAATGGTAATTTGCTGAGACATTTCATAGGGTTGGTTTTTTATTGAACCTTGAATAGTACAGTTGAATAAACCTTTTGGAAAGTTTTCTGTTGGAATGACCACTTTTTCTATAGGTGTTATCTTGAAAGAGACATCCCTGTTTTTGTCATTCGGACGTTGAAAGTTAATCGTTACTTCTTTTGATTGAAAGTCCTTTGGAAAATAGATCAACAGACTGTCTGCCTTGCTCTCAAAGCTGATTTTCTCAGTAGCGGAAGCATATATTTTTTGGGCATTTAACTGACTGTCATAATTCAACTCACGTTTGTAATAATCTTCCTCTACCAAATCAATTTTTTGGCGCATCAGGATCGTTACCAAGGTTAGGATAAAACCCATGAACAATGCCATCCCGATAATAATTCTTTTTCCCCAATTCATAATTTCTGTTTTATATTTTTCTTAAAAACTTGGCCCGATCACTTTCACCCGCACCCGATCAATTTCTTTTCCATTTCCGATGATGATGATATCGATCTTGCGGGTTCCTTTTTGGATGAAAGCATAGGGGAAGCGCGCTAAAAAGCGCTCACGGATATGCTTTTGCCCGGGCAGTTTAAGTGAATCGTTTGCCAATTCCAGTTTCACGGAAGGATTTGCAGAAATTAACTTCACATGGAACAATTCTTTTGTTTTGTTTGTCAGATCAATTTCAAAAATATTGCTGATATCCTTTTCCTGGGTTATTTGGTAGGTAGATCCGCGCTGACGTAAAATAGTTGTCGAGAAATCTTCCCGCATGGCCATCAGGGTAATCCAGATACCGATCAGAACAACCAGTAAGGCAGTGTAAGAAATCACTCTGCGTGTCCATTGAAAGCGTGTGCGGTTTTTGATCCCGTTCTCTGAAACGAAGCGGATCAATCCTTTTTCCAATCCAACCCCTTCCATCATGGTGTCGCAGGCATCAATACAGGCCGTACAATTCACACATTCCAATTGTGTTCCGTTCCGGATATCTATTCCCGTCGGGCAAACATGAACGCATTGCAAACAATCAATGCAATCTCCTTTTTTTGCTGTTGGCCGGTCTTCTCCTTTTCTGAATTTACCCCGGGCTTCACCGCGTACATAATCATATGCCACAACCATCGAGTTTTGATCAAGAAGCACTCCCTGCAAGCGCCCGTATGGACAAATGGTTGTACAGACCTGTTCTCTCAGCCAGGAAAAAACGAAGTAAAATAACGTGGTAAATATTCCAATGGAAATCAATCCCCCGATATGCAGGCGAACAGGTTCCGTAATGATTTTGAATAAGGCATCACTTCCGATAATATAAGCCAGGAAAATATTTGCAATAACAAAAGAGATCAGCCAAAAAATAGTATGTTTTAAGATCCTTTTTGCCCATTTCTGAGCATTCCATGGCTGTTTGTCCAATGCTTTTTGTTTCGTCCAGTCTCCATCGATCCAATACTCAACCTGGCGGAAGACAAACTCCATAAAAATGGTCTGAGGACAGAACCAGCCACAAAACAATCGCCCGTATATGATCGTAAAGAGAATGACGAAAACAATGCCGATAATTAACATTATCGCAAACAGGTAAAGGTCTTGTGGCCAGAATGTTGCCCCGAACAGGGAGAATTTCCGTTCCAGGATATTTAATTCAATGAGCTGGTCTCCATTGATTTTTATAAATGGTGCACTTAATAAGAAAATGAGTAGAGAGTAGCTGATTAATTTCCGACGGTTAGTGAATTTACCTTTTGGTTTTTTCGGATAAATCCAAACACGTTTCCCGTCTTCGTTAACTGTTGCAATATGATCTCTGAATTCTTCTTCCATGATTTCTTATTTTTTAGGAAATTCCTTTCCCTGCGGTTCTTTTCCGGGTTTGTATTTCATACTGAGTACATAGGAAGCAACTTGCTGCAATTGAACCGGGTTTAGTTTGGAAGCATGCTCGGGCATTCCATTGCTTGTCCCGTTCTTAATCGTTCCGAAAACTGTTTTAATGTCATTTCCATAAAGCCAGAAGTTATCTGTCAGGTTCGGACCGATATCACCGCTTCCATCTTTGTGACAAGCCGTACAATTGGCTTCAAACAATTGTTTCCCGCTTCCCAATGCCGCTGGATCGGTAAGAAGCGTTACGGTATTCTCATCTACGTTCATGGCTGCTTCTTTTAAATAAAGATCGATTTCTTTTTGGGCCTGGACCATGGACTTATTGTACTCTTCAGTCTGAAGATCACCGGTATTGAAGAGGTGATAATTGAAAATGTAAATGAACGAGAAAACGATACTTGCATAGAATCCCCAAACCCACCACGGTGGTAAGTTGTTATCCAATTCCCTGATTCCATCGTATTCATGGTCCATTAGAATGCTGCTTTCTTCTTCAACCGGAACAGAATCAACCAGGATTTTTACTGCTCGTCTTTGGGAAGCTTTTTCCGCTTTCACCTTACGTGGATAGACCATATAATAGAAGTCATTGAACAAACCTCTCAGGTAAAGCACGATGATCAGCAATACCAGGTCGATCCCGATGACAACGTACAAATCGAACTTTTCAACCAGCAACCACGGATATTCTGCTTCTGCGGGATTCGCGGGGTCCGGCGTACTCATTCCATAAGAGTATCCTGGGAAAAACACCGCTCCAAGGCTTACGAGAATAACCAGTAACTTGGTCAAATTCTGCTGGTCTCTCAATTTCTGTTTGAAAACATCGGACTTAACAAATGAGAGGATAGAACTGCTCATTAAAATGATGGCAAGAAGCAGGATGAGCATTAAAGTTCCCAAAGCGTAGAAGATTGTCAGGTTTCCTTTGTAATCGGGAATGAGCTTTACCTCTTTCTCAGTTGTGGGGCCAGTTACATCTGTCTTTAAAGGTGGGGTATACGTATCAACATAATCCAGGATTTGATCGATCTCCTCATTGGTGGCTTGCTGTGGAGGCATTTCAGAACCTGAAAAGTCCTTGATTGCCAATGCCATTTTACTTTTACCTCCGGCTATTAAGCTCTTGGAATTTCGCACCCATTCATACAGTGCCGTTTCCTCACCGGCATCCGCCCATTTTGCTTTTACTCCTTTGAGCCAGGGACCGGTAGAGTTTTTGTCAACGGCATGGCACGTATTGCATTTTGCTTTAAATAAACCTTCGCCTTGACTATAAACAGTTGTTTGTACTAACAAGGCCGCTATGATAAGTAGTTGCTGGATTTTCATGGTCTTTCATTTTGTGGAGTTAAATCATCAGGACTAAGCGGAATGCTGCTTAATTCTTCGATGGTCGATTTTTTCATCTTCCAGATACGAATGAGTACGATCAGGAAGAAGAGGACAAAAATCATCAGGGAAAATATACCGTAGAATTCTACTCCTGACTCGCTTGCTAAATGATGTTTTATAAATCGTAACATAACCTATTTATTCGTTTTTTTCACTTTGATATCGGTTCCCATTCGCTGCAGATAGGCAATTAATGCAATGATCTCTTTGCGTTTCAATTCATTGATTTTTGCATCTTTATCCTGTCCGTTCAATGCAATTTCAGGTGTGTTTTCAACAATGTCCCGTGCGATTTCGATGGATTGTTTGTCCAAATCAGCTTGTGCCTTTTGGGCATATCCTTTAGGATAAGGAACACCAAGCGTTTGCATTGCTTCAATTTTATGTGGTAACAGATCGGTATCCAGATCGTCTTCTTTTAGCCAGGGATATGCCGGCATTACGGAACCTGGAGATAAACCTTTCGGATCGATCATGTGTTTGTAATGCCACAGGTTTCCACGCAATCCTCCTTCCCGTGCCAAATCCGGACCTGTTCTTTTGGAACCCCATAAAAATGGATGGTCGTAGACGTGTTCACCTGCTTTGGTGTAACCACCGCTCTCAGGAGTAGGTGCGTATCGGGCAGTTTCAAAACGCAATGGACGGATCATTTGAGAGTGGCAGTTGTTGCATCCTTCGCGGATATAAATGTCCCGGCCTTCTAATTCCAGCGGAGAATAAGGTTTCACGCTGCTGATTGTCGGTACATTGGATTTAACTGCAATGGTTGGGATAATTTCAGCTAAACCGCCAATTGCAACCACCAGAATGCT
Source organism: uncultured Fluviicola sp. (assembly GCA_965650615.1). Lineage (GTDB taxonomy): Bacteria > Bacteroidota > Bacteroidia > Flavobacteriales_D > Crocinitomicaceae > Fluviicola. Next base: position 12,629 of record CBFGPJ010000008.1, read on the forward strand.
GAGAAGCATGAAACGAACCGGTTTTCCTTCGATTTTCCGATGCCAATATTCCTTGCTTTTAGTTGCATGTGCTCTTTCAACAGTCACTTCAACAGCTTCATCCGCAGAAAAGGAACCTGCTTTTACTGTTTTAATGATATTGTAAACAAGCATCAAAGCTCCGATGATAAACAACAATCCTCCGATTGATCTCAGAATGTAATACGGTTTCATATCGATCACAATCTCTAAAAAGTCTTTGTGGACCAAGGTTCCGTCCGGGTTGAAATGCTGCCAGCTTAAGCCTTGCATAAATCCTGCGATATACATCGGAACCGCATAGAGAATAATTCCCAGTGTCGCAATCCAGAAATGCTGGTTGGCCAATTTTCTGGAGTACAATTCCGTTTTAAACATTTTAGGGATCAACCAGTAAATCAACCCGAAAGTCATCATTCCGTTCCAGCCAAGTCCGCCAACATGCACGTGGGCAATGGTCCAGTCTGTAAAGTGAGAAAGCATGTTTACGGATTTCAATGAAAGAAGTGGTCCCTCAAAAGTGGCCATACCATAACAAGTCAGGGCAACAACCATGAATTTCAGCATCACATCATCCCGGACACGATCCCATGCACCGCGAAGTGTCAAAAGTCCGTTTAACATTCCACCCCAGGAAGGAGCCACAAGCATCACGGAAAATACGACACCTAAGCTTTGGGCCCAATCAGGAAGAGAAGTATACAGCAGGTGATGAGGTCCGGCCCAGATGTAAATGAAAATCAGTGCCCAAAAGTGAATGATTGACAAACGGTAGGAATATACCGGGCGATTGGCAGCTTTTGGAACAAAGTAATACATTAATCCCAGGTAAGGCGTTGTCAGGAAGAAAGCCACTGCATTGTGTCCGTACCACCATTGCACCAGTGCGTCCTGAACACCTGCATACCAGGAATAACTTTTCAGGAAAGAGATCGGTAATTCAAATGAATTAAAGATGTGCAGCATGGCAACAGTCACGAAAGTGGCTATGTAGAACCAAATAGCAACGTATAAATGTTTTACCCGGCGATTGAGAATGGTAGCGAACATGTTCCATCCGAAGAGGACCCAAATAATGGCGATCAGAATATCAATCCACCATTCCAGTTCCGCGTATTCCTTGCTGGAGCTGATTCCGAAAGGTAAGGTTAAAACGGCACAAACAATGATGAATTGCCATCCCCAAAAGTTCAAATAACTGAGTTTATCGCTCCACATACGCGTTTTTAACAGGCGCTGGAGCGAGTAATAAACTCCCATGAAAATCCCGTTTCCTACAAAGGCAAAGATCACTGCATTGGTATGCAACGGTCTGATTCTACCAAACGAAATGTATCTGAATCCTAAATAATCATTAAAAAATTCAGGAAAGGCTAATTGTAAGGCGGCAATTAACCCAACCAGCATTCCGATAACTCCCCAAAGAATTGTAGCGAATGCAAAATTTTTGACAATCCTATTGTCGTACTTTACTGTTTCTATTTCCATCGTTGTTTTGATTTATTTCGTTAGTGGAATCATCCTCATAGAGAATGCGGACGCTTGGAGAATAATCATCGTCGTACTGTCCGGTTTTGGCAGCCCAAAGAAAAATAACTAAGAAAAACACTGCGAGGCAGAGGCTTACAATTAGCATTATGTAGATCATTCCCATAATGCAAAGAACAGGACTAAGGCTTAGGTAAAATATGACATAGGTAATGGTAAAAGCTGATTTATATCATGTTTTTATCGTTGACACATTTCTCACCCTTGAAGGGAGATTTCCAGCTTTCGAGTACCGGCCTGGACCTTTTTGCTTACTTTTTGGTCTGCCGCGGCGGATAAAAGTAAGATCTTCAAATAGGAGCTGTGTGCGTGTTATTAGTCAATCGCCCTTTGAAGAATGTCTCAGAGCCGCTTTTATTAAGCTTTCGTTGAAACGAAATCCGTTGGAGGAAGCTTTTTTCGAAGGGTAAGAAAGGTGGCCAATCCAACAACGGTTATAGAACTCAAAGGCATGAGGATGGTTGCAACGAATGGAGTTAGCTGCCCGCTTACAGCAAAACCGATTCCTGTTAAATTGTAACAAAGTGAAAATGCAAAACAGACACGCAGGAAAGCTTTTCCTTTTCGGATATAATGGAAATAGGAAGCTAAATATTTGAGATTTTCTGCTTTCAAAATCGCATCCGAAGCAGGCGTGAAACGAACCAGGTCTTCTGAAAGGGCAATTCCAACAAAGGCTTCGTTTAAAGCTCCAGCATCGTTTAATCCATCCCCGATCATTAATGTATAATGTCCATTTGCCTGTAAGCGCTGAATGAATTCCTTTTTCTGAAGTGGCTGTTGTTCGAAATAGAATTTGGTTTCAGGCGGGAAGATGGTTTTCAAAAGATCCGAATCTTTTGGTTTATCACCTGAAATAACAGCCAGCCGATAGTTTGGCGCCAGGTTTTGGACCAATTCTTTCAGTTGGGTCCGTAATCTTGATTGGAATTTGAATGTTCCCAGTAACTTCCCATCATCAGCAAAATAAACAACAGATTCGTCATTGTTTTGTTCTTCCAACCCGATAAAAGTAGAGGAGCCTAACTGGAATGTCTTAAAAGAAATCCCTTTTCCCGGGAGTTCAAGAGCGGTTTCATTTGAATGGAGGTCGGTAACCTGTTCTGAAAGCAGTTCGTGAATAGCCTTTGCATAGGGATGGACAGCGTACTTTGTCATTTGGAAAAGGGCCTGCTTTTCGGTTTCGGAAAGTGTTTTACCTGTATATTGGATCTGTTTATGATCTTGTTCCGTTAATGTTCCTGTTTTATCAAATACCAGGTAATTGCATTGTTGGATCCGTTCGATAATTGCGGTGTTTCGAAGATAAAATCCCTTTTTACCCAGGACACGTAACATGTTCCCATAGACAAAAGGAACGGATAGCGCCAAGGCACAGGGGCACGCCACTATCAGGATTGCAGTGACGATCTCGGGAATCTGGACCGGATCAATGAAAATCCAGGCAATGGAAGCGATTAATGCTAACCCGATTACGGCAGCAATAAAGTATTTCGAAATCCGGTCTTGCCGGGTTTGAAAGAATAGTTCTGTTTTCTTAGAATGTCCGTCGTTCCACAACTGTGTTAAAATACTTCGTTCCGTGGTCTTTGAAACGACCAGTTGAATGGTTTCTCCGATACTTTTTCCTCCGGCATACAACAAATCGCCGGTTTTCTTTTCGATCCAATCTGCTTCTCCGCTTACAAAACTATAATCAAGCGTAGCTTTTTCCGAAAGTAAAATGCAATCGCAGGGAATGATCTCTTCATTCCGGATAGAAATTTCATCCCCGACTTGCAATTCATCAATCGGGCAGAGGATTGTACCATCAGTTGTTCTTTTGATAACTGCAACCGGGAAATAGGACCTGAAATCGCGTTCAAAAGACAGCCATTGATAGGTTTTTCCCTGGAACCATTTTCCAATTAGAAGGAAGAAAATGAATGCTGCAAAGGAATCCATGTAACCGGGACCATCATTACTGAAAATGGCAACACAACTCCGGATGTAAAGCGCAAGAATCCCGATGGCAATTGGAATATCCAGATTCAGGCTGCGCATACGGATTCCTGCAATGGCTGATTTGAAATAATCCTGTGCAGAAAAGAGAAGTACCGGAATAGATACTGCAAATGAAAGGTAAGAACTTAAATTCCGGATCCCGGAATATGTATGATCGATCCCCAAATATTCAGGAAAACTCCATAACATAATACTTCCGAAAGCAAAACCGGCGATTCCCAATTGGAACAAAAGCCGCTTGTTAAAAGTACCGGTCGATTTATCAATTGCCTTGAAATTCGGTTCGTAGCCGATTTTAGTCAGTAATAAAGCCAGTTCCGAAAGTTTGATTTGTTCACTGTTAATGGTAATTGTAGCTGTCTTCTTGGGAAAGTGAATGGTGGAGCGCAAAATCCCCTCATTTAAACGATGCAGGTGTTCCAGGAGGAAGATACAACTGGCGCAATGAATTTGCGGCAGATGCAGTGTGATCTTTACAGTATGACCTTCCTGGAAATCAATATATTTCTTACGTAATTCTTCATCGTCCAATACAGAGAAAACTTCTTCAGGTACGTGGTTTGGACGAATTCCGGCCTGGTAATCCTGATCGTAATAAGCTCCAAGTGAATGCGCAGAGAGTAATTGATAGACCTGTTTGCAACCATTACAGCAAAAGGCGTGTTGATCAGCATAGAAAATAGTTTTCGGCAAGACGTCATGACAATGATAGCACGTTGTTTCTTCTGTTGGATTTTGCATAGGATTTCCTTTCTAACTATTCAATTAAATGGTCATGCTGAATTGTTTCACCGGATTTTGATCCTTTAAATAAGCATCGAACGCCATGCAACAATTCCTGACAAAGGGAATTCCCTTAGGAAGAATGCGGATGACATCTTGTTTCCATTCGACTAACCCGTCTGAAATGAGTTCTGATAATTGCAATTCAAGTTCCAAACGGTTCAATAAAGTTTCTTTCGGGATTTCCGTCTCAAAACGGCACATCAGGTTCAAAATATGCCGGCGGATCTCCATATCAGGAGTACTCATCCGATGGCCCCGTGTAATTGGTAATTGACCGTTTTCGATTCCTTCCAGGTAGCGTTCGGTCTTTTTTTCATTTTGAGCAAAACCGAATTTACACTCCGAAATCGCAGACATTCCAAGCCCGATCAATAAATTGGAGGAGTTGGTTGTATATCCCATGAAATTACGATGCAATCGGTGTTCCTTTGCAGCGATCGCTAAAGGATCAGATGGCAGTGCAAAATGGTCCATGCCGATTTCCACGTAACCATTTGAAACAAGGATTTGCCTGGATAGTTCGTAGAGTTGACGCTTTAAATCCGGACCGGGAAGATCCGACTCATTATAACCTCTTTGTCCGGTTCCTTTTATCCAGGGAACATGTGCATAGGAATACAATGAAATCCGTTCCGGTCTTAGTTCCAAAGTTCGTTGAATGGTATCCTGAAATCCATCGATTGTTTGTTTGGGCAGGCCATAAACCAGGTCGTGGGAAATCGCATTGAATCCAACTGCTTTTGCGTTTTGGTGACAGGTTTTAACCTGCTCAAATGATTGGATCCGGTGAATTGCTTTCTGAACAACCGGAGTATAATCCTGGATCCCAAAACTGACTCTACGGAATCCTTGCTCATGCAACACTTGCAAATGGGATAAAGTGGTGGAATTGGGATGAGCTTCAAAGCTTAATTCGGCTTCCGTCGTAAAGGGAAAAACACGTTTGATCCCTTCAATCAAACGCTTCAATTCTTCCGGTGAAAAGAAGGTCGGGGTTCCACCACCCAGGTGAAGTTCTTGAATGCGTGAATGTTTGTCGAGCGATCCCGATATAAGTTCCCATTCTTTTAATACAGCGTCAATATACCTGCTTTCTACCGCATGGTTGGTGGTAATGTGTTTATGACATCCGCAAAAGGTACAAAGCGAATCACAGTAGGGAAGGTGAATGTATAAAGCCAGTTGTTTTACCGGTTCATCCTGTTGCGAAGCTTTGATCAGTTCGCACCAGGTATTAATCTCCCATTGCTGTATATTCCAATAGGGAACAGTCGGATAAGAAGTATATCTGGGGCCGGGAATATTGTATTTTGCAATCAGACCGGTATTTGTCATGGCTTTTTTTTGCAAAACTAGGTCGTAGTAAATACTAAAAAAATGATGTGCGTCACCTTTCACTGTACCATCATTCAGTTTTTTTGATTATCCTTGAAAACTCCTTATTACCAACCAGATGAAATTACTAACCGCATGTCTCTTATTTCTTTTGCTCCCTGTTTGTTCGCAGGCGCAGTTTAATCTGACCGGGAAAATTTCCGGTTCATCAGGCGTTTCGTTTACATATTGTAAGCTTGTT
>CBFGPJ010000009.1:0-17707 GCA_965650615.1 uncultured Fluviicola sp.
AACTTCCTGATAACAAGAGAATCAACGGCTTTTGGAATTGGAGATGATGCAGCGGTTTTGGAACGAAACGAAGAGCAATTTACCTTGATTTCCACTGATATGTTAGTGGAAGGTGTACATTTTAACCTGATGTATGTTCCTTTCAAACATTTGGGATATAAAGCGGTTGCTGTGAATGTGTCCGATATTGTTGCAATGAACGGAACACCGGAGCAAATTACGGTTTCGATCGCTGTTTCGAATAGATTTCCTTTGGAAGCGCTGGAAGAATTATACGATGGAATTCGTCTGGCTTGTCAGCACTACAAAGTGGATTTGATCGGAGGAGACACCACCTCATCGCGATCCGGATTGGTGATCTCGGTAACGGCTGTTGGTGTAGTAGATAAATCCAAAGTGGTTTACAGATCCGGAGCAGGAACGAATGACTTGTTGGTCGTTTCAGGAGACTTGGGCGCTGCTTATGTCGGATTGCAGGTTTTGGAGCGTGAAAAGAGCGTTTTTGAAGCAAATCCGGATATTCAGCCTGATTTGGATGGGAAAGATTACATTATTCAAAGACAATTGAAGCCTGAGGCGCGTTTGGATATCATCAATTACCTGAAAGAGCTGGAAGTGGTCCCGACGGCAATGATCGATGTTTCGGATGGCTTGGCTTCCGAAGTGTTGCATTTGTGTAAATCAAGTAATAAAGGTGCGATGGTTTATAATGCAAAGTTGCCAATCGATTCATTGACATCAACTACGGCAATTGATTTTAACCTGGATCCGACAACGTGTGTTTTGAATGGAGGAGAGGATTATGAATTGTTGTTCACGATTGCTCAAAGTGATTTTGATAAGATTAAGGGAAATCCGCATATGACTGTGATCGGTTACATGACTGATGCAAGTGAAGGAACTTATTTGGTAGATACCAATGATTCGTTAATTCCTTTGAGAGCTCAAGGGTGGAACCATTTCCAACAATAGGTGGAATAAAAATAAATGGAACAAAAAAAATCCCGATTCATTGAACCGGGATTTTTTTATTTATTGTCTTTCTGATCTTTCTTTCTTAGTGGATCCGTAATGTCTCCTCCGTTTGGATCGGGATTGTTTGGATCAACAGTTGTCCCATCCGAACCACCCAATGAATTTGGATTTTCGCCAGTTGGAGTAGGAGTTTCTACCGAAAGACTTTTTACTTCCGAACCAGGCTCCATGCTACCCGTTCTTGGACGAATATCAGCTTTCTGACAAGCTGTAAACACGACTAATAATGATGCTATGATTGTTATCTTTTTCATATCGTAAAAACGCATACTGAACAAATATAAACTATTTAATCATTAATTTCCAAATTTTCATAAGGAATTTTGATTAAAACGCGCGTTCCCTTGATTGAACGGTCCGGATTCGTCATTTGAAATGGTCCGATCAGCTCGTAATCTTTATTCCACATTTGACGGATCAGGTCAATTCTTTTGGATGTGATTTCCATTCCCTGTGACTTGTGATCGCCTTTAAATTTGGCCTTTTTGTTTAAACTGTAATCAATTCCGATCCCATTATCGTCGATGCAAATTTCCAATTGGTCTCCAAGCGCTTTGATGGTCACAACAATTTCTCCTTTTTTGGTCTCATCCGGCAAAATTCCATGAATAATACTGTTTTCTACGAAAGGTTGAAGAAGCATGGCCGGTACGCTTACCTGTTCCAGATCAATGTCCTGATTTTCAATTTTATACGTGAATCGATCTTTGAAACGCATCGCTTCCAGTGAAAGGTACAATTCCAGGCGTTCCAATTCCTGGTGTAAAGTCACCACATTATCTCCTTCCGAAGCACTATCCAGGTTTTTCCGGATCAATTTCGCAAAGCTGGTCAGGTACCTGTTTGCCGACACCCGGTCTTGTGTATTGATGAAATACTGAATGGAATTAAGTGAGTTAAAAATGAAATGGCGGTTCATACTTGCGTTCAGGGATTGTTGTTCCAAAGCAAGTAAACGGGATTTGTTTTCCAGGTTTATTTTGTAGTTGCGTTCTCTTTCGCGTTTGATCTGCAGCCTGAAATAATAGCGGATCCCGAATGCAATTGCAACGAAAACCAGGATGTAGAACCACCAGGTTCTCCAGAAAGGAGGAGTAATCGTGATGGCAAATGAACTGATCTCTGATATTTTCTTTGTCCCGGAAATCGCGCGGATATGCAGGGTATAATCTCCTGCATCCAGGTTGGAAAGAATAATGGTTGGGTTAAGTGTAGGAGGTGACCATTTGTCGGATTCACCTTCCAGCCAATATTGAAACGTTACAGATTCAGGATCTTCCATCGAAATTCCATCCAAATCGATGATCAGGTTATTCTTGGAATAATTCAATTTCAGCCCGGTGTAAATATCCGAAGGATTGATCTCGCGGTAATTCACCAGGACGCGGGCAATATTGAGTTTCGGTGCAAAATCGGAGAATCCTTCTTCCGGACCGAATTGCAGTTTTGCCAAACCATCGCTGGTACCAAACCAGAAATTCCCATTTTCGTAGATCGAAGAATTGATGTTCGATTCCAGGTTGATCAACCCGTTGTTGGTCCCGATGTGCTTCACCAGGACCTGTGAACCTTCACTGTTTTCAAAAACATATAAACCGTCATTGGTCCCTACAAAAATGTGACTTTCTACCCGGTGAATGAAATTAATGAAACGTGCACCGCTTTTGGAACTGTAGGAAACATTCTTGTAATTGATCCCGTCGAATATGACCAAACCGTTCTCGGTACCGATCCAGATGCGATTATCGATATCTGTTTCAATGGAAGCAATACTCGATTTGAACTTCTTGAGCAGCGTTTGTGTTTTCCGGGAAAGGTTGAGTTCGTAAAGTCCTTTGGAAGTTGCCACCAGGATGTTCGAATAATAGAATGCAATATCACGGATGTTTCAGTCTTTGCTGAGACTGAACTTGAAATGGGAATAGTGGTGCAAAGCATTGTTTTCGATGTAACCGATGCTTTCTTCTCCTGCTACAATCAGGCGGTTTTTGAACGGTTTTAATACTCTGCACGTATTTGAAAAGTTTTTGAACGTGTAATTTTTTGGTTCCGATTTGAAATCCCAGCTGAAAACGCCCATATCCGTTGCAAACCAAGCTAGTCCGTTGAAATACTCAATATCCCAGACTGTTGTTGCCGGAATCGGGATTTTTTCGCAGACTCCCTGGAGATTCATTTTGAAGGCCCCTTTGTCGTATGAGCCAAAAAGGTAGGTTCCATTTTTCAGTTTTGTTCCTGAAAGGATCAAATCGGAAGGCATTCCCGTTTCGGTAGAATAGATCTGGAGGTTTTGATTGGCAAAACGAACCAACCCTTTTCCGTCACTTCCGAACCAGATATTTCCTTCATTGTCCTGGAAGGAGCAATTGATCGCATTTACCGGAAGTCCGTTGGCCTCATTTAAATTCAGTTGTTTCATTTGAGGAGACAAACGAATTACTCCGTCAGGAGAAGCAAGCCAAAGCTGGTCAGATCTGTCGCTGTTTATTGAACCGATATACAAATCGTTTGATTGAACCGGTATGGAATCGAATTTTTTGAATGCCGGGTCGGTTTTGAATAATCCTTCAAAAGAGGTCGAAATGAAAACGCGGCCCTGCGCCAATGCAATTCCGGAAATCCGGCGGTCCCGAAAAGCTTCCACACGGCTGAAATTGGTCAGGTCGTTTGTAAAGTACAATCCGTCCCTGGTCCCGATGTAGAGTTTTCCATTGATTACTTCCAGGTCCCGGCAAGTAGAAGCATCTGCATTTTTCAGAGTGATCTTGGAAATATGACCGTTTGAAATGATGTACAAACCGCTTCCTTCGGTAGAAGCGATTATTTTTCCCTGGTACAGGATGAAATCGGTCACAATCACCGTGCGGTTATTATCACCCAGGGAGAAGGTTTGCGCCTTGTTGTTTTTTATTTGGGTAATTCCGCCTTCATGCCCCACCCAAATCGTTTTTTGGATGTATTGCAAACAGGAGATCCGGTTATTGAACAATCCTTGCTCAAGCGGGAAAGTGGTGAAATTTTTCCCGTTGAATTTGGCTAAACCGCCCAAAGTCCCAACCCACAGGTAACCTTCGTCATCCTGCGTGATACACTGAACCTGGGATTGGGGCAAACCCTGCCCGTTGGAATAGGTAATGAAAGAATAGTCCTGAGCCATTCCAAGAGTAGAAATGGCTGCAAAAACTATCAATGTGAATAATCTCATCCTTCTTTCAGCATTTTTACAAAATCAGTTACACGATTTCTTGCAACAGGAATGCGCAATCCATTTTTCAGAACGGCAAAATGACCGTCTTCGTTGATGTATTCAGCAAGGTTGTTGAGATTAATAATATGGGATTTGTGAATCCGGAAAAACTTGGCCGGATTCAAAATGTTTTCATAGATCTTTAAGGTTCTTGTATCCAGGTAACGCGTTCCGTCATTGAAATAGATCGTCGTACAGTTCCCGCTTGCTTCCAGGTGAGAAATGGTGTTGTCTTCCACAATTTTCAATCCTTTGGTATGACTGATCGCAATACGGTTATTCGGTTTGTTGCGCAATAACTGATCCGACAGGTTGCGTAAACTTCGGAAGTAAGTGACATAATTTTCCGGGTCCTGACCGAATACATTGTTTGCTTCAACCAGTTTTTCAACAGCAACTCTTAAATCATCAATATCGATTGGTTTCAGCAGGTAATAAACGGCACTTGCGTTGAATGCACGGATAGCATAATCTTTAAATGCGGTTACAAAAACAACCAGGAAGTTCTTTTCTTCCACTTCTTCGAGCAGTTCAAATCCTTCCGCACCGCTTGGCATGCGGATATCCAAAAAAACCACATCCGGTTTGCTTGCAGTAATAAGCGCTTTAGCTTGTTCTTTGCCGGAAGCTTCACCGATTACTTCGATTTCAGGACAGAAATCGTCCAGCATCATAATTAAATTTTTGCGTGCATATTCTTCGTCATCAATGACCAAAGCACGAAGTCTTTTCGGTTCCATAATGTAGTTTGTTACTTGTTCTTACCGACAATTTACGAGTTCTGTTAAACTGAATAATTGTTTTGCTACAGAATATACTTCCATTTCAACTGTTAAAATAGTGTAGCTCGTAGCACAATCAAAAGTTTATACCGTTAAAATTATTTATTTTTTGTTGAATCGGTTAAAGAATTCGGAATTCGGAATTCGGAATTGTTCTTACTAGAGGATAGTATTCAAAAGCTGGATCACCTCCTCCCGGTTCTCTTCGTGCGACATGTGTGCTGCGTTTGGAAAAACAATGGACGAAATTTTATGCTGTTTGCAAAAAGAGTTCAGTAGTCCCACATTGATCAACTTGTCGTTGTGTCCGCTAATGATGGTATACTTTTCCGGGTTCTTTTCCATCAGGTAAGCCAGGTCAAAGCGGTTTTTCATGGCTAAGGAAGCCCACCCGATTGCTTTCGGGTCCATTTTTTCAGCAATACCGACGTAATGATCAATTGCATCCTTCATCATGGCCGGATTCGAAAACAGGTTCGGGATCGCCTCGCGTATAAAAACAGATGCTTTGGTCAATACCATGTTGGCAACACGTTCACGGTCCCGTTTCTTATCTTCCGAATCACTCCAGGGATGTGAATGGAACAGGATTAAATGTTCCAGTCCCGGAACGAGTTTCATTAATTCCAAACCCACATAACCACCCATGGAATGGCCTATAACGATCGGATGTTTCAGCTTTTCATGAAGCATGATCTTTTCCACTTCCTTTGCCATGGATAGAATGGAGGGAGTGGCATTGAAATCGACCGGACTTTTGCCGTGACCGGGTAAATCAATGCAAATCGCTTTAATGGGCAGGTGCGGAATGATTTCATCCCACATGCTGTAATCCTCCATGAAACCATGCAAAAAAACAACAGGATTCCCATTGCCGGAAATCCTGTAATTCAATAATTGTTCGCTCATTATTTTTGATTCATCAACGTTTCTATTTCGTCTGCTTCGATCGGAATGTTGCGCATTAAGTTGAATGGCTCTCCGGATGCCTGAACAATCAGGTTGTCTTCGATCCGGATTCCCAAACCTTCTTCAGGAATATAGATTCCGGGTTCACAGGTAAATACCATGTTTGCCTCGATCGGAACATTCCACAGACCTACGTCGTGTGTATCCAGCCCGAGATAATGCGATGTTCCGTGCATAAAATACTTTTTGTATGCAGGCCAGTTCGGATCCTGGTTTTTAATATCCGTTTGGTCCAGGAGTTTCAATCCAAGTAATTCGGATTCCATTAAGCGGCCCACCTCTTTCTGATATTCAGCAAGCATGGTTCCGGGTACCAACATCTTTTCTGCTTGTGATTTTACACGCAGAACGGCGTTGTAAACTTCTTTTTGTCTTGGAGTGAAACGTCCGTTAACCGGGATACTTCTCGACATGTCGGAAGAGTAATTTGCGTATTCGGCCCCAACGTCCAATAAGATTACTTCACCATCCTGACATTGCATGTTGTTTTCAATATAGTGAAGTACGCAAGCGTTCTTTCCGGAGGCAACAATTGGAGTATAGGCCCAGCCTTTTGAACGGTTACGCAGGAATTCATGAGAAAATTCTGCTTCGATCTCGTATTCCCAAACACCTGGTTTCACAAAGCCAAGGATCCGGCGGAAACCTTTTTCGGTAATGTCACAAGCTGTTTGCATTAAATCCAATTCGATTTTTTCTTTCACAGAACGGATCTGGTGCATGATCGGAGCACTCTTATGTACCTGGTGTGCAGGATAGTCCTGTTTTACCTGGATAATGAAACGGTCTTCGCGGGTTTGAACGGTTGTGTCGGCACGCAAGTGCTCATTCGTGTTCAGGTAGATTCCTTCCGCTTCAGACATGAGTTGTTTGAAGATCGTTGGAAATTGCTGTAACCAGTAAACTGTTTTGATACCTGCTGTTTCAAATGCCTGTTCTTTATTCAGTTTGGCACCTTCCCAAACAGCAATATGGTCATTTGTTTCTTTTAAGAAAAGTACTTCACGGTTTGCTTCATTGCTTGCATTCGGGAATAAGACCAAAATACTTTCTTCCTGGTCTACTCCGGAAAGGTAGAAAATATCCCGGTGTTGTGTGAAAGGCAAAGTTCCGTCAGCGCTTACCGGATAAATATCATTCGAATTGAAAACGGCTAAGGTGTTTTTTGCCATTTTTGCCGTAAATTTCTTACGGTTTTCAATAAAGAGGTTTTTGTCTATTTGGAAATACTTCATGTTCTTGATATGTGAGATCGTGAAATTACGAAAGAAATTGAAAATTGAAAAGTGAGAATTGAAAAGAAGAGAAAGCATTGCTTTCGATATATAAGCAAGCGTTAGCGCGGCTCTTCTCAATTGTCCATTCTCCAATTTCAATTTTTTTATACTGTGGAAGTAGATCGTAAGTACTTTACGAACTACTGGGTGCAAATTTGTATCATCAAAGTCAAACAGTATGAAAACAATATTCGACAGCATCTTATTAAACCGCATTCAATTCGAGAGTTCATCAACAGAAGTTCAGTTGGATTGCTGTATTTATGAAAACGGAAATGGGTACGAAAGCCAGATTTTTGTGAGTATGAGTGCTTTTAATCAATTAATGTGCGAATTGAGCGTGCGTGGAATTGATTTGAATATCGATGAAAATCTGGATACGATTGTAATCTCTGACACAGAGACCATTTACTCCATGGATTTGACAAATGATACGGACAAACCGATTTTCTTACCTTACTATTGCTTCCCTGAACAAAATAAGTTATTGAGAGCATAGATCTGTGAGATTTTCAGAAATATATATGGGGTAAGAAAAAAAGTTGTATTTTCGAATTGTGTTCTTTGGAACATATTGGTTTGAAAAACATTATCTATGAAAAAAGTTATTGCACTTTTTGTGTTTGGCTCGGTATTTTTAGCTGGTTGTCCAAAACACGAAATTATTCCGGCACCGACACCAAAAGTGGAACTGGAATCAAGTTTTATTGGTATCGTAAATGGAAGTCAATTGGAGTTGACACAAAATGTAGATGGGTATTATTTAGATGCTACAAAAACAAAATACATTCAACCTTCTCCAACGCCTTCATTAGCTACTTATTATGCAAATATGAAATCTTCCAACGGATTGGTTTCCATTCGTGTAGGGTTGGGATCTCTTCAGTTTGACGGAAGTGCGAGCAGCGATCCAAGTTTAACGGCGTTCAATAGTTTCTTTACTTCAAATACAAATCCGGTATACGCTACCGGAGCAGCTAACGGTTTTGAAGTGGTTTACCGTGATGGTTCAGGAAATGTTTGGACTTCTGATGCATCACAGCCGGGACAAACCGTTGAGTTCACCGGTATTGTTCAGGAATCGGATGGTTCAGGAGATTACTCGAAATTTACATGTACGTTTACTTGTAATGTATATCGGGATGTACCAGATACATCTACCCCTGATCCGAATGATTCGATAACGCTTTCACTGGCGATCAATAACGGAATTCTAAAGGGTTGGTTTAAAAGATAATTGATAATATAAAGAAGCCATTTGTCAACTGACGGATGGCTTTTTAGTTTATTCCTTATGCAGCAACTGAAGATTGGGATTATTGGAGATTTTAATTTTACCTTCAATACGCATCATGCGACTAATATGGCATTAGATCATGCAGGTCGTTTCCTGGAAGTGGAGTTGTCTTATTACTGGATTAAGGTCAATGAGATAATCAACATGAAACCTCAGCAATTGTCAAATTATGACGGTTTTTGGTTTGCTCCGGGACCTTATCTCAATTTATTTTATCTCAATGGAGTTATCGATCTTCTGTTACAGCAGGAAGCTCCGGTCTTTATTACCGGAGAAGGGTATAAAGCTTTGATCGATGTATTGATTCACCGCAATAACCTAAGTGCGAACGGTGAAAAATTGATTTCGGATAACCTGGTAGATGGAAACCATTTCGAGCGTGTATATGTTGTACCGCATTCTTCTGCACTGATCCACTTATACGAAACCCGTAACCCGGAAGAATTGACGGCTACGCGCTATAGTTTGTACCCTCAGCTCATCGGAAGCCTTACCGAAACAGATCTGGATATTGAAGCGTACAATCAATTCGAAGAACCTGAAATTATCAGTTTAAAAAACCGTAAGTTTTTCCTTGCATGTGGATTTTGTCCGCAAATCAGTTCTACCAGGGAGCTTCCGCATCCGCTGGTATATACTTTCGTAAAATCCTGCTTCCTGAATAATTAATTTTCGTATTGCTGCACTTCCTCGAAGTATTGGTCGATCAATAGATTCGGTCCTAATGCGGCCTCTACTGCCATTACATCACAACGCTCGTTTTCAGGATGTCCGTTGTGGCCTTTCACCCAGATAAACTCTATTTTGAATGTTTTTGCGATAGAAAGGTAACGCAGCCAAAGATCTTTGTTCTTTTTTTTGGCAAATCCTTTTGCATGCCAGCCGTAGACCCATCTTTTTTCGATAGCATCAATGACATACTTTGAGTCGGAATAAATTTTGACAGGGATCGTATTCGTTTTTAAACTTTCCAAAGCGCAAACTACTGCAAGTAATTCCATGCGATTATTCGTGGTCAGTCGGTAGCCCTGGGAAATCTCTTTTACGGATTGCTTGTATTTCAGGATAATACCATAACCTCCGGGGCCCGGATTTCCTCTGGCTGAGCCATCAGTAAATATTTGAATGTATTCTGACACCAGGCAAAGTTATAAAAAATCTGCGCTTTAAAATTTTTAGTTGGAGTTGCAGAAAAGATGATTTTAGCTAAATAGTTGTTAAAAATTCACCCTGGTGGATTTTTTAGGATTCCAATAGTTAGAACTGCCGAATAGGTCAATTGTTCTTCTGAATGTACTATTTATACCGATAAAGTAATGGTTTTTAATTCGGTAACGGAGTATTAACTTTCAAGAAATGTTGTAAATGAGAAAAATTGAATTTTGAAATACATAATTTAATGCGCAATTTTGTATTCGAAAAGGAGCTGATATCTTCAGTTTCTGATTCAGTGAATAGTGGTTAGGTTAGGTTAACGAAAAGCGGTCAGCAATGACCGCTTTTTGTTTTTCACCTAAATACTATTCAACTAGTTCAACTAAGGATTATTTATCTGAAGAGTTCCACGAATCCTGACTTCTGGATCGGATTGTTATCTTTTAAGATTCCGTTTAATTTATAGAAATAAACTCCTTCGCTACACGGGTCACCACCTTGTGTTTTTCCGTCCCAAAAGATCGTTCCTGTGACATTTTTACCTTCGTGTACTACATTCCCCCAACGATTCAGAATAACGATGTCAAAACTCTTAAAAATGTCATATTTGAAAGAGAAGAATTCATTTGTTCCGTCACCATTCGGTGTGATGATATTCGGCATTTGAAAATCTCCTGCAACAGTAATCACCGTCGAGTAGGTATCAAAGCAACCGTTCGGATCTTCTACTGTTAGCGTCACAGTATATGATCCCGGTGTGTAATAATTCGAATACACGGAAGCGTCGGAATAATTGATTACCTGCGGATTTGGGCTCATATCCCAGGTCCATGTCAAAATTCCGCCTACACTCGTGGATTGGTCATCCAGTTCCACGGTTGTGCCCAAATCAATCAAGGTAGGATTAACTACAAAATAAGCGTTCAATCCGATGTCCGGAATGGTGATAGGATTCATGGGATAAATGACTTCGCAATTATTGCTGTCCGTAACAGTCAATGTTGGATTGTATGTCGTAACATCATGATAGGTATGCGAAAAACTTGTAGAGTCATTGACAGTTGTCCCGTCTCCCAAATTCCATACGATTGTTTCCAGGAAGCTGGTTGCTCCGATAGTGAAATCAACATCCTGACCGCAACCGTTTGTGTTCTGTGTCCAGGAAGGATTTGCAACCGGACCGAATATGGTCAAATAATCAACATAAGTCGTGTCTGAAGTACAACCGAATTCGTCCGTGATAGAGAGAGTTAAACTGTAGGTTCCCGGGAATACATACGTGTTATTCGGATTTTCCAGAACGGAAGTTTTCCCATCTCCGAAGATCCAGCTGTAACTGGAAATGTCACCGTAGGAAAGCGAAGCATCCGTTAAAGCAGCGAAAACAGGCGGGCATAAGTAATCTCCATCGGCATTGGTAGCTGCCCCGCTGAACGAATACTGAGGAATTGCAACCGGTGTTGAAATTGTCAATACCCTGGATAAGGTGTCCTTACATCCGTTTGCATCGGTTACGATCAATTCATAGCCGTGGGTGAAACTGGAAGTGGAATTATTCAAACTTTCACTGTATGTATGTGCATAATCCGTTCCTGTACTTACCTGCGATCCGTCAACGATCCATTGATAACTCAGTGGAGCTACACCTGAAGATGCATTTACAGTGCTTACATTTTCCAGGTTACAAACTACAGAATCAATCGTAAACAGGGCGGTAGGTTTAGTAATAGTGATAGAAGTACTTGCCGGTGGAGATACACAGCCGAATTGATCCGTGGCAACTAATGTTGCGGTGAATGTGCCCTCTGTGTTGTAAGTATGAGTTACAGTCGTCCCTACATTCGTAGTCGTTTGAGTGGTGTTGTCATCATTAAAGGTAAACAGGAACGATGCCAGATTCACGCCGTTATTTTGCAGGCTCGACCCATTGCTGAATGTGACCAGAAACGGTGCACAGCCGGTATTGTCATCCGGAGTGATTTGAGCCTGTGGCAACGCCAGGGCCACCATTGGACTGAATGTTTGATCGTCTGCACAGCCCACACTGTTTGTTGCCGTTAAGGTAATAGTGAACGTTCCGAAACCCGGATAAGCATAGCTTGGATTCGAGCCGGTAACTGTTTGTCCGTTGCCCATGTCCCAGGAATAAGTTCCGAACGCATGGGATGAAGTAGAATTATCCAGCAATGTTATGGATGAATTCACACAAACACTGTCATTGGAGATTCCTGCAATTCCGGCAGTTGTTGTTGAAATATGAATGGTTTGTGTTGTACTGTCCGAACAACCGGTTGTATAATTATAGATCACTTGTTCGATTGTATATGTACCGTAACTGGAGTAGTTATGTGAAGTGGTTCCTAAATCGGCATCATCAAAGACAGGATCATCAAAAGTTGTTTCTGATCCGTCTCCCCAATGCCAGATCATTAAACAATCATCCGGAATTTCTCCAATAATTGCCTGGTCGTTTACAACCACGTTTACCGGTAAACTAGCCGGATTACAGTAAAGGGTTTGTGCCGGCTGGAACCGGCTGATCGGTGCTTTGATATATACGGCATCAGGAATTGTTAATGTATCACTGCATCCTCTGAAAGTGACAATCAGGGTCACATCGAAATATCCGGTGTCTGAAGAATAGGAATAATCCGGATTCTCCAGTTCTGAAGTACCTCCGTCACCAAAATCCCAATGATAGGTCACTTCATCTGAAGTATGTGGTGTTAGAATAACAGATTCGTTGTGAAAATGAATGGACCGTTTGGCACATTCGGGTGATGTATTCAAAGTAAAATTCACCAGGTCCACTTTTCCAACCTCAATGTATGCCGGAATGCTTATTGTTCCCTGACAGCCAGTGGATGTTGTGATTGTTAAAGAGACATCATAAACTCCTAATGTATAGGTGTGAGGAGGAGGATTTTGTCCAACAAAAGTTGTTCCGTCGCCAAAGGTCCATAACCAGTTTGTAATCGGAATACTTGCCGATGAATTATCTGTGAATGTTACGGTCAGCGGATCACAACCTGCAGTATCGGTACTTGTAAAACTGGCAACAGGCGGAGTCAGGTTTACAGCATTTAAACTGACAGAACCCGGACAGCCGTTTGCACCGGTCATTGTAAGTGTTACGGTATAAGATCCGTTACTGGTATAGTTGTGTACCGGTGGATTTTGTCCGTTAAAAGTTGTTCCGTCACCGAAATTCCATTGAAAGTTTGTCCCGGCAGGGCTTGTATTGGTGAAAGTAACGCCTTGCGGAGCACATCCTGTTGTCGGGTTTGCAGTGAAGGACGGGACAGGTGTCGGTAAAATGGTAATTTGCTTGGTAGTTGATCCTGAGCAGCCAAGACTGGTGTTTTGAGCTGTCAAACCAATGGTGTACGTTCCGGGAGTCGAATAAACGACCGTATTGTTCTCAGACGTGGAACTTGCCGGAGAACCACCAGGGAACGTCCAGCTCCAGGTATTGGACCCCACAGTAGAACTGTTCGTAATGGAAACCGGAGCATTTTGACATGCTGTTGCAGGAGCAGTAATTCCTGCCTGGAAATTCGAAATAACGATCGGTTTGATCATCGTGTCCCTGCAGCCGAAACTATTGGTCGCAATGAGTGTCACGTTATATGTTCCGGCAGTAGGATAATTGACCGCTGCAGGGTTTTGAAGCGTCGATGTCTGACTGTTACCGAAATTCCAATTGTATGAAACAGCTCCGGTGGTCGTATTCCCAAAAGTTACACTTACCGGAAGGCTGCAGCCGTTTGCGGTCGTGGTAAAGTTGGATACCGGTTTTGGGTTTACTGTTACATATGCGGCTTTTAGTTCAAAATCCGCCTGACCGTTTGAAGCCTGGACCGTCAGGGTTACGGTATAAGTTCCCGGCGCACTGTAAATGTGATCTGGGTTTTGCTGGGTGGATGCATTTCCGTCCCCGAAATCCCAGGAATAGGACGTGATTGGTGAACTCCCGGCCGTGGATTGATTGGTGAAATGAATACTCTGTTCCAAACAAACAGTTAGTGGTGATGCAGTGAATTGTGCGGTTGGTGGTGTTTGAGATAGCCCGAAGGTAGAGATCATCAGGCAAAAGAGTAGTACTCGCATAATAAGCTAGTTTCAAGGTTCACACTATTGTGAGATTAACGGACGCTTGTTGTTAATTTGTTAACAATTAACTAATTATTCCGTTAATCTTCCTTGTAAAGATGCTAAATTATTCGATAAGGTTGCTCGATAACCAGCGTTTCATTTCATTTAAGTCCATCTTTTTTCTGACCGAAATGTTATCTACCTGATCCATAGTTACTTTGCCCAGGCCAAAATATTTGGAATCCGGGTGTGCGAAGTACCATCCCGAAACGGATGCTGCCGGCCACATGGCCAAAGTCTCTGTTAGGGAAACGCCACTTAACTCTTCTGCATTCAATAGTCTAAACAGGTTTGGTTTCTCCGTATGATCCGGACAGGCGGGATAACCGGGAGCAGGCCGGATTCCCTTATACTCTTCGGCAATCAAGGCATTGTTGTCCAGTGTTTCGTCTGAAGCATAACCCCAGGTTTCGCGTCTTACCTTCGCGTGAAGGAATTCTGCAAATGCTTCCGCAAAGCGATCAGCAAGTGCTTTGATCATGATGGAGTTGTAATCGTCATGATCGTCTTCAAAACGTTTCACATGTTCGTCAATTCCATGTCCGGCAGTAACGACAAATGCTCCAAGGTAATCGATCAGCCCACTTTCTTTGGGAGCAATGAAATCTGCTAATGAAAGATTGGGTTGTCCGGCAGCTTTTTTCGTTTGCTGACGAAGTGAATGCTGGATCCCTAAAATAGAAGTTCGCTGTTCATCGGAGTAAATTTCAATATCATCATCGATGCTGTTTGCCGGGAAAATACCGTAAGCTGCTTTGGCTGTCAACCATTTTTCGTCTACAATTTGTTTCAGCATTTTCTGAGCATCTTCGTAAAGTTGGGTAGCTTCTTTTCCAACAACTTCATCTTTTAAAATGCGCGGGAACTTTCCGTGCAATTCCCAGGTTTGGAAGAATGGTGTCCAGTCAATGAACGGTACCAATTCGGATAAATCCTGTTTTTCAATAACCTGAACTCCCAATTGGTTCGGCTTTTTGATGGTTTCCGAATTGAAGTCCAACACCAGTTTGTTCTTCAACGCATCGGCATAACTCAATACTTGTTTTGCTCCGCGGTGCTTTTCGTGGTGTTCCCTCACGCGGGCATAATCTGCCTGAATGTCTTTGACAAACTGTTCTTTTTTATGTCCTAATAATTGTTCTACCACTGTTACAGAACGGGAAGCGTCCAGTACGTGAACAGTTTGTCCTTTGTGATAGTTTTGTTCGATCTTAACCGCAGTATGTACTTTGGAAGTGGTTGCCCCACCGATCAATAAAGGAATTGAAAGGTTTGCACGTTCCATTTCTTTGGCTACATGCACCATTTCATCCAATGAAGGTGTGATCAGACCACTTAGTCCGATTACCTGTGCATTCTCATCAATTGCTGCCTGGATAATCTTTTCAGCCGGGACCATGACACCCAAATCTACAATCTCGTAGTTATTGCAACTCAGGACAACTGCAACGATATTTTTCCCGATATCGTGTACATCTCCTTTTACGGTTGCCATGATCACTTTTCCTGCAGAACTTGATTTCCCGTCTTTTTCGGCATCGATAAAGGGTAGGAGATAAGCCACTGCTTTTTTCATGACACGTGCAGATTTCACTACCTGAGGCAGGAACATTTTCCCGCTTCCGAATAAGTCCCCGACAATGTTCATTCCATCCATCAAGGGCCCTTCGATCACCTGGATCGGTCTTGGAAACTGATGTCTGCATTCTTCCACGTCTTCATCAATGAAATCCACAATTCCTTTTACCAATGCGTGAGCTAAACGTTCGTTCACCGGTGCATTTCTCCATTCCAGGGAAACTTCTTTTTTCTTGTCTTCTCCCTTGAAGTTTTCAGCAAAATCCAACAAACGTTCCGTAGCGTCGTCTCTTCTGTTTAAAAGGACATCTTCTACGTATTCCAGTAATTGCTTATCGATGTCATCATAAACTTCCAGCATGGATGGGTTTACGATTCCCATATCCATTCCTTCCTTGATTGCATGGTACAAAAAGGCAGAATGCATCGCCTCGCGTACCGGGTTGTTCCCGCGGAAAGAGAAGGAAACGTTGGAAACTCCACCGGAAACATGCGCTCCCGGAAGATTTGTGCGGATCCATTTGGTTGCCCGGAAGAAATCCAGGGCGTTATTATTGTGTTCTTCCATTCCGGTTGCAACCGGGAATATATTGGGGTCGAAAATAATATCTTCGGGTGCGAATTTGACTTTGTCTACCAAAATGCGGTAAGAGCGCTCGCAAATTTCGATGCGTCGTTCGTAGCTATCTGCCTGACCTTGCTCATCAAAAGCCATTACTACCGTTGCAGCACCATAGCGCTTGATCAGCTTTGCCTGGCGAATGAAATTTTCCTCTCCCTCTTTCAGTGAAATGGAGTTTACAATCCCTTTTCCCTGAATGCATTGCAATCCGGCTTCGATAATTTCCCATTTGGAACTGTCCACCATGATCGGAACGCTTGAAATATCAGGTTCTGCAGCAATGAGGTTCAAGAATTTCACCATGGCTTCTTTGCCATCGATCATTCCTTCATCCATGTTGATATCAATTATCTGTGCACCACCTTCTACTTGCTCACGTGCAACAGATAGAGCTGCTTCGTAATCATTTTCCTTGATCATACGAAGAAAAGCACGGGATCCGGTTACATTGGTACGTTCACCGATATTGGTGAAGTTACTTTCAGGTGTTATGGTAATGGCTTCTAAGCCCGATAAGCGTAAATAATTCATGCGTTTGCTGTTTCGCTGATTTTTCTTGGTGAGTATTTAGCTGCAATTTCAGCCATTTTGCGAATGTGGTCAGGTGTTGTTCCGCAACAACCGCCAATGATATTGATCAATCCTTCCTGCAGAAACTCTTCAATTTGTGAACCCATCATTTCTGCAGTTTCATCGTACTGACCGAATTCATTTGGTAAACCTGCGTTGGGGTGTGCACTGACCGCAAACGGTGCCTGGTTTGCCAATACCTGTAAGTAAGGTCTCATGGCATCTGCCCCCAAAGCGCAATTCAACCCGATACTTAAAAGCGGCATGTGAGAAACGGAAACTAAAAATGCTTCGGTTGTTTGGCCTGTTAAGGTACGTCCACTTTGGTCGGTAATGGTCCCGGAGATCATGATCGGGATCTGAATTCCACGCTCTTCGCTTAATTCATCAATGGCAAACATAGCTGCTTTGGAATTTAGTGTATCGGTGATTGTTTCCACCAACAGGAAGTCAGCGCCTCCGTCCATTAAACCGGTCGCCTGTTCTTTGAATGCAACTACCAATTCGTTGAAGGTAATAGCCCTGAAACCTGGATCGTTCACATCCGGAGACATGGAAGCCAATTTAGTTGTTGGTCCCATGGAACCTGCTACGAAACGGGGTTTATCCGGATTTTTTGCGGTAAACTCATCGCAAACTTCCCGCGCGATTTTCGCCCCGTGATAGTTGATGTCGTAAACTGCTTTTTCCAAATGGTAATCTGCCTGTGCAACACTTGTCGCACCGAAGGTATTGGTTTCAATAATATCGGCACCGGCCTCTAAGTATTGTGCATGAATTTCTTTTATGACATCCGGACGGGTTAAGACAAGAATATCATTATCGCCTTTTAATTTATGCGGATGATCTTCAAACCAACCTTTACGAAAATCTTCTTCTTCGAGGTTATAACGTTGAATCATTGTTCCCATAGCTCCATCGAGAATGAGAATTCGTTCGTTTAGTAATTGCTTGATGTCTTTCATAGCTTTATTCGTTGCTTTGCAAACTATGAAGTCGGGGAAGTAGTAAAATACTACT
>CBFGPJ010000010.1:0-17487 GCA_965650615.1 uncultured Fluviicola sp.
CTATAAACTCTATTTCCCGGGTTCTACTGTTTTCCAAAACAACCACGATTATGGGTTTTCACTGGCTGCAGAGTTCAAAAAATGTTCTGTACAAGCCGAATTGGTGGGACGAAGCAGCAGTACGGAAATTCCATTGGGAACAGACGCAGCAGGAAATAAGATTTATACCAAAAAACGAAGCAACGACTTACAGTACTTACTGGTGGTCAATTACAGACTGACAGACCAGGCAATTTTGACTTTCAATTTCGGGAATCAGTTCAACCCGGTCATGAACCCAACAAGAACCCTGGTTTCAACACTTTCAGTCAATTTTGGTTTCGGTGTCCCGAAGAAATCGTCTCTTGACCTGACAAAGTAAGGAATTGATTTGTGATCCCGGTGGTCTTAAATGGTCACTTCCCCGCAAATGCTTTGCTTCAAAATAGCTTTGGCAGCTTCCGTATCTCCATTGCTTTTGCCCAAGGCGTACATGGTTTTCGTTACTGCAGCTTCAGTTGTAAGATCGAAACCCGAAATCACGCCATTTTTTTCGAAGAAGGAACTGGTCTCGTATTTCCCCTGCTCAACTCTTCCTGTGGAGCATTGTGTGATGTTCAAAACAATTCCTCCTGCCAGAAGATAAGCCAGCAACAGTTCGTGGAATTTGGAATCGGAAGGAGCATTTCCCGAACCGTAGGTTTCCAGGATAATTGCTTTGGTTTTAGTGACATCGAACAACGATTCGTAGATGTTCCAATTGATTCCGGGGAAGAATTTGATCAATGCTACGGAAGGATCAAATGCAGTAAACAATTCCAACTCTTTTGAGGATGAAACGGTTTCTCCCGTATAATCAATATGAACTCCGGCAACAGCCAATGGTCGCAAATTGGGTGAACGAAATGCTTCAAAAGCGGAAGCGGAAATTTTCGACGTGCGATTTCCACGGTATAACGAGTATTCAAAATAGATCGCTACTTCCTGGATGCGTGGAATTCCATTCTTGTTTTTCGCCGCTGCAATTTCAATTGCCGTAATCAGGTTTTCCTTTCCATCTGTACGAATGGTTCCGATAGGCAGTTGCGACCCGGTGAAAATGACGGGTTTTTTCAAGCCCTGAAGCATGAAACTCAAAGCAGAAGCCGAGAATGCCATCGTATCCGAACCATGCAGAATGACAAAACCATCAAATTCATTGTATTTATTGTAGACCAATTCAGCCATTTCCTTCCACCAGGCAGGATTCATTTCGGAAGAATCGATCGGATGTGGAAACGCGTGTGTTGTCAAGTCAACATTCAAACGGGCCAGTTCCGGGATATGCTTGTATACATCACCAAAGTCAAAGGCAGTCAGTGAACCGGTTAATGGATCATTCACCATTCCAATAGTTCCTCCGGTATAAATTACCAATACTTGCGGTGTTGTGCTCATACTTCTCGAATTAGTCCGGACAAAGTTCACTGAAAATACCGAAAAAGCAAGTTCCGGGGAAGAACTTTATTATTCAGGATTACTCTTAGCTGATTCCGGCACTTTCCAAAATGCGCTCGGATTGTTGGTTATATAATTGGTCGTCGTAGTATTGTGTTTTTTGTCGGTATGTTCCGACTTCTGTGGAGTTTGATTGATCCCATCCAAAGGCAGTAATTCAACATATACCGTATTTTTTCCCGGAGATTTCGTTTCATAATCATATTCGCTTGAAACAGGACATTCCAAACGATACAGGTTTTTAGCCATATAAAAATGTAAGTACTCTTCCAGCCATACAAACGATTCATTGTTCCAATTCGCATCCGGGTTCAGGATCAGGGTCCGGCCGTCAATCAATCGCTGTCTCACTTCTTCAATGCTCAGCAACGTGCCCTTTTCATCCATGACATAGGCGTTATTGGTCGGATCCATGTACACCCATTTTTTCAGCCATTCCGAATAAACCATATTGATGACATGGCAATCGTCAAATTCCAGTTCTTTGGGCATACAGGTAACATAACGTGATTTGAATCCCAGCGCCAGGTAACATTCGTTCAATGCAATGGCTAACCCACGACAGTTTAATCCACGTGATCCGTCACTGCAGGCCATGATCAGGTCATCTGCATTTTTTTTCTCCGGATTACCATGCTGTCCGTCGTGTGCTACTTTGTTGTGAATCCAATGCATCAGGTTAATGATCTGATTGATCTCACCTGCTTTTCCCGCGATAGAATCCAGGTTATATTTTTTTCGCAATGCCTGCAAATGGGTATTGCCCGAATCCTGGTAAGTGAATTGTGGAAAGGTTCTCATGTCGGAAGGATTGTACTTTGCCGCTTTTTTCAATTTCCCGATATGATCCGGGATCTCCTGGTACCTGACACGAGTCCAGCAGGTATCTTTATGTTGGTAGATTACCAGGAAATCACATACCGGGTGTTTTTTGTCAACCTTGATAAAGATGGAATCGACATCCGTGATAAATTGGATTTTTTCATCCCAAACTACCGTGCTGTCGGGTTTTAATTGCGGTGCAATGCTCCATGTTCGTACAGTAATCGCAGGATCACTCGGGAATTTCATTCGAAAAGATTCCACATTGGTATGAAGTACTTTTAGCTTTTTCTGTCCGAATACGGATGCAGCCAGAAGGAGGATAAAGATCGTTAAAAGGGTGCGCATAGCTATGGAGTTAGGATTCGAAGATAGAATCTTTTTCCATAAAAACAATTGCAGAATTGGGACGCGTTAAGGATGAAACAGGTTCAGCGCATTTTTCGATGTTAGCTCCGCCAAATAATTCAAAGGTAAGTCCAAAATTTCAGCGATCTTTTCAGCGGTGTGAACCACATAGGCACTTTCGTTCCGTTTCCCGCGGAACGGTGTTGGTGCCAGGTATGGTGCATCTGTTTCCAACAAGAGTTTTTCCAGTGGAATCTGTTTCAATGTCTCCGGCAAATCGGATTTTTTGTAGGTCACTACTCCACCGATCCCGAACAGAAACCCTTTGTAATCCA
Organism: uncultured Fluviicola sp.; assembly: GCA_965650615.1. Classification (GTDB taxonomy): domain Bacteria; phylum Bacteroidota; class Bacteroidia; order Flavobacteriales_D; family Crocinitomicaceae; genus Fluviicola. The sequence goes on from CBFGPJ010000010.1 coordinate 2,982, forward strand.
GGATTTTCTTCACGTCTTGTTCATTTCCCGTAAAACAGTGAAAGATCCCTTTTAATCGTTCATCATTTTCCTGGTCCAGGACTTCATAGATCTCCGGAAAAGAATCACGCGCATGGATCACGATCGGGATTTGCAATTCCTTTGCCCAGTTGATCTGTGTTCTGAAAGCTTCTTTTTGCTCTGTCACAAAGGTTTTGTCCCAATACAGATCGATCCCGATCTCACCAATAGCCACATAAGGTCGTTTTTCCAACAGGAGCCTCATCCTTGCCAATACCAATTCCCAATTGGCATCCACAGAGCATGGGTGAAGTCCCATCATGGCGAAGCAATTTTCAGGAAACTGTTTTTCCAGGGCATGCATTCCTTCCACCGAATTCAAATCGATATTGGGCATATACATGCGCTCAACTCCGGCTGCAATAGCACGTTGGACCATCTCTGAACGGTCTTCGTTGAATTGTTCGGAGTAAAGATGTGTGTGAGTGTCTATAAACATAATGAACCGCTTCGCTCTTAGACTAAAGACAAAAGACCAGAGACAAATCTGTCTTTGGTCTTCAGTCTGATGTCTTTAAGTCTTAATTAACAAAATTCCTCGTAGGCTGCTTCTAAGTTCTCAGCGATCATAGCTGCAGTAACTCCTTCGATATTGTGTCTTTCTAAGAAATGAACCAATTTTCCGTCCTTAAACAACGCCACTGACGGAGAAGATGGAGGGAATGGTAAAAAGTACTTACGTGCCTGTTGCGTTGCCTCTGTATCAACACCTGCAAAAACAGTCAATAAATGATCCGGTTTTTTGCTGGTATGTTCCAAAGACATTTTCACACCTGGTCTTAAGTTTCCTGCCGCACATCCGCAAACAGAGTTTACAACTACAAGGGCAACACCTTTGCTGGTTGGAATAGTTGCATCTACTTCTGATGCCGATACGAGTTGTTGAAAGCCCACACGTGTAAGGTCTTCCTTCATTGGTTGTACAAGTTCTGGTGGGTACATAATCTTTAAATTTGTTGTTGCAAAGTTACGGATTCTATTACTTTGTTTCTTCAAATAGGGAAATTCATTTATGAAATATTTAGATTTTGTTGAGCCCCAATAAATCATAAAGCCCTCCCCCTCTGTCCCCCTCCAAAAGGGGGAAGTAACAAAAATTGAATTTTTTTCAGGGAAATCGGAACTTATCAACAAATTATTTATTTACTTTGTCGCAATAAAAACAAGAAAAGATGAATAATTTTTGGTGGACACTCGGAAAAATCCTAAACGGTGCATGGTTCTATGATAACATCGGTGACATTGCAAACTGGACGTTCATCTTCCTTGGAGCTTTTGGTATGCTTTACTGGTTGAACTGGCAGCGTAAGTTCAATGAGCAAGCGGAAAAGGATCCGAATCAGATCAAGTAATTATTTGCTAAATAATAAAAAAGTAGGGGTGCGATTAATCGCACCCCTACTTTTTTATGGCTATTAAGGATCACATCCCTACAAAATTGTTATTACATTTAAATCATGCTGACATTTATTATTACTGCCGGGGGAATTGGAAAAAGAATGGGAGGTTCCATTCCAAAACAATTTTTGTTGCTCAACGACAAACCCATCCTGATGCATACCATCGAACACATCCATGCCTTTGATCCTTCCGCGGAACTGATCGTAACACTTCCTCAGGATTACCTGAAAGATTGGGATGAAATGTGTCAGAAATATGCATTTGATATCCCGCATGAAGTTATCTCAGGCGGTGAAGAACGTTTTGACTCGATCAAAAATGCCCTGGGAAAAGCTACCGGAGATTGGATTGCTGTTCATGATGGTGTTCGCCCCTTTATCCGTAAATCAGTCTTAAATCAACTGCTTCTTGAAGTGAAGAGTCACCGGGCGGTGATCCCGGTCATTCCCGTAAAAGAAACGCTTCGTATTGCAGATGGGGAAAACAATGCAACCGTGCAAAGAGACCATTACCGGATTGTACAGACTCCGCAGGTATTTGAAGCAAAACTGCTCAAGAAAGCATACGAACAAAAATATGTCACCAGCTTTACCGATGATGCAAGCGTGGTTGAATCAATCGGAGCACGCGTTCATTTGATCCCGGGGAATGATGAAAATATTAAGATTACCACTCCGCTGGATTTGAGTCTTGCGGCCCTTATATTAAAAGATTGGAAATAATCCGGAAAACAGTAGGGGCGTAAAATTTTTCATCCCTGCTAAATCGATTATTTTAAGGAATTGTCAACCCGATTTAAAAAAATGGGTTCGAATTTAGAACCTGCATTTATTTTAAATTCACAAACTTCATTTTTCCCCAACGCAATCTTACCAAAAAAGTCATTTTATTCCTTAGTTCTGATTACATGCTGAAGTGAACTTTGCTGAAAGTTTATACAGCAATGAAAAAAATCATATTCTTTATCGGGACCGTTTTGATGAGCATTTCCGGTTTTGCTCAAAATCCGGGACTCGTAATCTCAGAAATTTTACCCAATCCGGCAGGCACGGATTCACCTTTCGAATGGATCGAATTGGTTGCTACAAGTAATATCAATTTCGCAGCAACTCCTTATACTGTTGTATCTAATAACTCTGCCGCAACTATGAACGGTTGGATCGAAGGCGGAGCGATTACGTATGCTTTTCAGATAAATTCCGGAACTGTAAATCGGGGAGATGTGGTTTATGTAGGTGGATCTTCGATGACACCAACCGGAACAAAAGTCCGGGTAATTAATACTGCAACTACAAGCGGTGACGGTTTTGGTGCAGCCGCATCCGGCGGTGTTGTCGGAAACGGTGGGTCAAACGGAGATGGAATTGCGGTTTTTAATTTACCTGTTGCTTCCATTACAAATTCAAGTGTTCCGGTTGATGCATTGTTCTACGGAACGGCTCTTGGAACAGCTGTTTTGAATGGCGGTGCAGACGGATATCAATTACCTGTCAATGACTTATATGCAGGTGGAAAACTTCAGGCTTCTTCCTTCTTTGCAGGTGATCCCGGAGGTGATCAAACCATTCGTGCAGTAGGATCCTACAATACACAAACCGAAGTTTGGACAACTGCGCGTTCCTGGTCAATTGTAACGCCAACTTTAAACAATCAATCTACTGTTAGTTTACTTCCGGCTCCGGGAACTTTTACATTCTCAGCAGTTACTCAGAATTTTGCTGAGAATGCAGGAACCGTGAACGTTGGCATTAATTCGGCTTCTTCCAATATTTATCCTGCAAAAGTGATTTTGAGCTATTCGGTTTATACCGATGCAACGGAAACGACTGACTTTACTTTAGCTGAAGATACCATTGTTATCCCTGCAAGTTTCAACGGTGTTCAAACTGTTGCTTTGACAATTATGGAAGATGCATTGGCTGAAAGAACCGAAAAAGTAATCCTGAAAATGCAATCGTTGGAAAACGCAACGATCGGGACCAACTCATTCCAGGTTATTTATATCAAGGACAACGATTACCAAACACCAACTCCCAATAACGAGTTAAAATTGAACCTGCTTTCAAGCTTTTCAAACGGTACGGAAGGAACAAATTCTTCCGAAATTGTAGCTTTTGACCCCACAACAGATAAATTATACATTGCAAATTCCATTGGTGCAAAAATGGATATCGTAGATCTTTCGAATCCTTCAACTCCTGCTTTACTCAATTCTATTTCAATCACACCTTATGGAAATATCAATTCATTGACTGTTCACAACGGAGTCGTTGCCTGTGCAATGGAAAACACGAACCCTCAATCAAACGGGAACATTGTTTTCTTTGATGAGAATGGTACATTTATCTCACAGGTACCGGTTGGAGCGATGCCGGACATGATCACATTCAACAATGACTATACGAAAATTTTGGTCGCTTGTGAAGGTGAACCGAAATCAGATTATTCTGCGGACCCGGAAGGTTCTGTTGGAATCATTGACGTGACAGGAGGTTATCCTGCATTGAATGCTGCAAATGTTACGATGGTGAATTTCCAATCGTTCAATGGGCAGGAAGCTGCTTTGCGTTCACAAGGAATCCGCATCTTCGGACCGGGAAGTTCTGCTGCACAGGATTTCGAACCGGAATACATAACCCTTTCAGAAGATAACTCAACAGCTTATGTTGCTTTACAGGAAAACAATGCAATGGCTGTGATCAATATTGCTACAGGAACTGTAACTGCGGTTCGACCGTTGGGAACAATGAACTATGCGAACGGGAACAGCGGTTTGGATGCTTCTGATCAAACTGCAGGAGTTTTTATCGGATCTGCGCCGATTAAAGGATTGTTCATGCCGGATGCACTGGCTCATGCTTCTATTGCAGGAACAGAGTACATTTTCTCGGCAAATGAGGGAGATGCACGTGAATACACTGCTATTACGGAAGTTGCGCGCTTGTCGGCTACTTCATTGGACGCTTCCATTCCGGACCAAAACATTTTAAAGCACAACCAATTCTTAGGTCGCATTAACGTAACCAATGCAAGCGGAGATACCGATAATGACGGAGATATCGATGATATTCATGTTTTCGGAACACGTTCGTTCTCTATCTGGAATGCACAAACAGGAGCATTGGTTTTTGATTCGAAAGATTTATTGGAGCAAATTACAGCAAATCATCCGACTTTGAGTGGATTATTCAACGCAAGCAACAGTTCAGGAGCTCCGGTTTCTAAAAACCGTTCGGATGATAAAGGTCCGGAGCCGGAAGGTGTAGCTACCGCATTTATCAATGGAAATCATTATTTGTTTGTTTCATTGGAGCGTGTTGGTGGTGTCATGCTGTTTAATGTAGATGTTCCGAGTTCTCCGGTTTACGTTGGTTATTACAATAACCGTTCTGTAGCTTCGAATGGTCCTGACCGTGGTGCCGAAGGAATCATTATCATTAAGAAAGAAGATTCTCCGACAGGAAACGATATCGTAATCCTTGCCAACGAAATCAGTTCTACCCTTTCTATTTTTGATATCAATACCTGTGTGGATCTTGCGGGTGCTACGATTACCGTTCCGACAGATTCTATTTGTGACGAAGACCAGGTTACCTTAACGGTCCCGGGAAACGCTCAAAGTACAGTTCAGTGGTTAAAAGACGACCAGGTAATTTCCGGTGAAACAGGAAATTCACTGGTTGTTACGGAAGCTGGAAATTACCGCGTGTATGTTTCCAATACAACATTGGCTTGTGCCGACACCACACTGGCAGAAACGATTGAGGTATTAACATTGCCGACAATTACTGCAGGTTCGGACCTTGTCATCTGTATCGGTGATACAGTTAATCTAAGTGCTGCAACTTCTCAAACAATTACATGGAATAACGGTGTGCAGGATGGAATTGATTTCTTCCCGACTGCAACGATGGATTACATTGCAACTGCAACAGATGGGTACGGATGTGAAGATTCGGATACACTGACTGTTGTTGTAAATCTCCTTCCAATTGTAAACGCAGGAACGGACCAATCTGTTTGTACGGGAACCTCTGTTACCTTCAATGCAACAGGTGCTCCAACCCTGGTTTGGAACAATGGTGTGACTAACGGAACTGCATTTAATGCCACTGCTGCGGGTTCGTACATTGTCACCGGAACAGATACAAACGGATGTATTGATCGGGATACACTGGTCTTGACGTTGTTCTCAACTCCATCCATCAACTTAGGTGCCGATATGACTATTTGTGCGAATCATTTCCCGGTGAATCTGAACGGTCCGGGTGGATATCCTTTCTATAACTGGAGTAACGGAGCAACCACTCAAAATACGACGGGTGCACAAGCAGGATCTTACGTTCTGACTGTTACAAATAACAACGGCTGTCAGGACAAAGACACCGTTGTGATCGTTTCGGACCTGTGTTTGGGATTGGATGAAAACAACACAATTGAATATTCCATCTATCCGAACCCTGCTTCCACTACCTTGTTTGTGGAAACCAATGTAACGAATTCGGAGGCGGTGATTTTTGGGGCCAGCGGTCAGGTATTGTTCACTCAGCAAAACACTGATTCGGAATTCACTTTGGATGTAAGCACATTTGCTGACGGAATGTATTGGCTGAAGGTTTCTTCTGCTGAAGGAAGCGTAACGAAGCAATTGCTGATAAAGAAATAAATTACCTACATACGCTACGAAACCCTGGCATTCTCTTCGGACGGTGTCAGGGTTTTTTGATTGTTATTTCCCGCGGATTACGCAAATTTCGCAGACTAAATTAACCATTGGAAAAACAGGATGTTGATTTAATATCTGCACCATTCTTATTCACACGATCCATTCCTGCAATCTTCCCGCTCGGTTTCCAGTGTTACGTGATGAATATTTTGATGCTCGAGCAAATGGCGCAATTCGTGTTTTAAATGAGCTTCCTGTTCTCCCTGAACGCTTTCTTCCAGAACCACGTGGACTGTCATGGCATTTTCCGTGGAACTTAAAGGCCAGATATGCACATGATGTACTTCCTTCACTCCTTCTGTCTTTTGAATCAAAGCAACTACTTCTTCCAACTGAATGTTGTTCGGAACTCCGTCCAAAGACAAACGCAGGCTTTCCTTCATCAATTTCCAGGCACCGAACAGGATAATTACGGCAATGATCAGGCTAAACACCGCGTCTAACCAATACAAATGGGTATAATAAATGACGATTCCGCCGATAACCAATCCTGCGGAAACAAGGCCATCTGCCAGCAAATGCAGGTAGGCACTTTTCACATTAATGTCCTTTTCCTTCCCACGAAGGAAGAAGAGCGCGGTGGAGAAATTAACTGCAATTCCAATTCCGGCAATGATTGAAACGTTTAAGCCCGGAACTGCCTGCGGATGAAAAAACCGATGGATTGCACCATAAACGATTGCACCGATTGCAAGTAATAACAACATGGAATTAAACAATGCAACCAAAATAGATGTTTTCCGGTAACCATAGGTATATTGGTTAGTCGACTTGACCTTCATCAGCCTAAAAGCCAGGAGTGAAAGCGCCAGGGTCCCCACATCCGCCAGGTTGTGCCCGGCATCTGATAAGACTGAAAGAGAGTCGATCAGAACACCGACAGTGGCTTCAATCACAACAAACAGCAAATTCAGAATTATCCCAACTACAAAAGCGGTATTGACCTTTGTCAGTGTTACTTCGTGGTGATGCGCATGATCGTGTCCCATACTTAAAGATAAGAAATCCTCGTATAAAAACTACGGACACGATGGTTTAAACACAGTAGGGGCGTAAAATTTTACGCCCCTACTGTTATTTGAATTCGGAAAATTTTAAGCTCTTCCCAATTGTTTCAAGAGTCTTAAATGATTGAAGATCGCCCCCCAGAAAGTTGTGTGGTAATTGTATTGAATACCATATTCCTGAGCCGTTTGCTTCACAATCTTGGAAATCTTCGGGTAATGCACATGCGAAATATCCGGGAACAAATGATGCTCGATCTGGTAATTCAATCCACCAACATACCAGGTCAATAACGGGTTCCAGTTTTCAAAATTGGCAGTAGTCATCATCTGGTGCTTTGCCCATGAAACCTCATCATTCTTAGTGGTATAACAATCTTTCGTCATGAATTCAGTTTCAGGCATCACGTGCGCTACCTGGAAAACAAATGCCAGGATAATTCCACAAATGAAATGCATGATAAAGAATCCAAGCAGAACCTGCCACCAGCTTACATCCATTACCAGTAACGGAACCGCAATCATATAGGTATAGTACAAGACCTTTGAAAAGATCAACTGGATCAATGCTTTTCTAAACGTAATGTTCTGAGCTTGAAGCAATCCTTCTTTGCTGTAACGGCTCAGTTGCATAAAGTCTTTATTTGTCATCCAGGACAAAGTCATAAATCCGTAAAAGAACCAGGCATAATACACCTGGAAACGGTGCACTTTTTTGCGTGGCATATTCGGTGAAAATCGAAGCAATCCGATAGAATCGATATCCTCGTCCATGTCATGCACATTGGTAAAACTGTGATGTAACACATTGTGCTGAATACGCCAGTTCAGATTAAATCCACCAAGGATCTCCATCGAGAAACTCATGATCTTATTCAACCACTTGTATTTGGAAAATGCTCCATGGTTTGCATCATGCATAATGGAAAGTCCGATCCCGGCCATTCCCACACCCATGATCATAGTCATGAAGAACATCAGCCAGTGATTTTCGATCACACCGAAAACCATTAAAAAATAGGGAAGTAAGAACAGAGAAAACATCAACGGAACTTTCAACAGGATCCGCCAATTACCATAACGCTTTAGATTATTTCCTTTTAGGTATTCGTCTACTTGTTTGGAGAGTTTCTTAGTAAAGTCGTCACTTCTCGTGAGTCGTATATATTGCATAGTTTTTTGTGCAAATGGTATTTATTTGCCCTTACAAAGGTATTCATTGTTTCAATTCAAAATTCCCAAAAAAGGCGAATTGGATAGATTTAACAACTTGTCGGAAGTTAATCTATTGATTATCAATGGTTATTTACCATTCCAATTTGTCATGGTCAATTGAATTCCTATGGAAGCAAAACTCTTCAAAAACTCGGTTGCCACTGCAATCCGTTCATTCAGGGTCTCACGTTCTTCTGCGCTCCACTCACCCAACACATAATCAACCTGTTGCCCTTTGTGAAAATCAGCTCCGACACCAAAACGCAAGCGACAATATTCTGTTGTATGGAGCATTGCCTGGATATCTTTTAACCCATTGTGACCACCGTCGGATCCCTTTCCTTTCATTCGTAACTTCCCGAATGGAAGTGCAAGATCATCTGTTACAACAACCAAATTCTCTTTGGAGATCTTTTCTTGCTGCAGGTAATAATTTACCGCTTTTCCGGAAAGGTTCATGTATGTTGTCGGCTTAATTAACACAAGGGTTCTTCCTTTGAATTTTACCTCTGCGACTTCCGCCGTTTTTTGCAGGGAAAATGTTCCTCCAAGCTCTTTAGCCAGTGCTTCCACTACTTTAAAACCAATATTGTGGCGTGTTTCTTCGTATTTCGAACCTGGGTTTCCTAAACCGACAAATAGATACTTCATGACACAAAGATAATTACGAATGTCGAATTCAGATTGCCGAATTTAATGGAAGCTGGAAGCATTAGTCTATGCTGGGAGGAAGAATAAAGACTAATTATAAACGAAGTGCCTATATACGTACAAACTGCTTACTGGTCACTTTCTTCACCTTCTCTTTAGAATCTGAAACAATTGCTGTTTGACTTGTCTCAATGTTTGACATCCAGCCATTCGATAAGTGGATCACTAATTTATCTTTATTTTCAAAGTCAATACTCATTTGATCTACTGGTATCTTCTCTTTACTGTCTGGAAAAAACTGTCCGAAAAAGAATTTCATGTACTTCTTCAATTCCTCTTTATTTGGTTTGGAGATAATAGAAAATGTTGCAATATCCTTGGCTTTGTTAATCGATTGAAGAACTATTTTCCCTGTTCCCGGAACATTGATATTCGCAAAGCAAGGAAATTCCATGTCTACTTCTATGGGTTTATTCGTATTTAACTCAATTCCATAATAGGAGTGCATTCCCAAAATATCTTGCAAGTAAAGCACTTCAATATTCTCCGGTTTAGAGAATTGAACCATTATCCCATCTAACATTGCAGTAAATTCTTTCATCTTTTCCGGGGGAAGTTTGGTTGTCATTTTATTTTTCAACTCGTTGAAAACAAGTTGAAAGTTCTCCTGTAATTCATCAATGTTCAAGATTTTCTCATATGAACCGAATTCATCTGTTTGGTATCGAATAACTGTACTTGTCTGCAAAGTATTCATGATTTCCTGTATTTCCGGATTTCCGCTGGATCCTTTTGAATACTTCATTTCCAAAATATAAGCATGTTCCGTACTATCAACCACCGTTATTTCCAAATCATAAGTCTCCGATGATTGTTTTGTCGGCTGAGTGGAACTTGATTTGGTTGTTGTTTCTGATTTAGTAACATGATAACTTGCTTTATCTCCGATGTTCCAGTAACCGATAGTTGTGATTTTCGTGGAAGAAATCAGGTTTGGCTGTTCCTGGGAAAAAAGATTGAATGCAATGACCAAACAGGTAATTGCAGAAAATAATTGTTTCATAGCGCAAAGATAATTGCAAATGCCGGTTCTAATCCATTTCAACTGAATAACTATCTTTGAAAGAAAAACCATGCGCATTCTCGGCATCATTCCGGCCCGTTACGGCTCTTCCCGCTTTCCGGGCAAACCACTGATTGACCTGAAAGGGAAAACCATGATCCGGCGTGTGGTTGAGGGAGCCGCGAAATCTGCCCTTTTAACCGACCTGATCGTTGCAACCGATGATGAACGTATTGCGCAAGCTGTAAACGATTTTGGTGGAAAAGTAATGCTTACGGATTCCAAACACCCTACCGGGACTGACCGTTGTGCAGAGATCGTGAAAACACTTTCGGAACGATACGATGTGGTAATCAATATCCAGGGAGATGAGCCATTGGTAGATGCCAGGCAATTGGACCAATTGTTACAGGCATTCACCGATCCGAATGTACAGATCGCAACACTTGCTTCCAGGAAGATCGAAATGGCAGATATCCTGAACCCCAACCGAATCAAAGTCGTGGTTGACAAAAATCACAGCGCACTTTATTTTTCACGCAGCCCGATCCCCAATTTCGCAAATGCAAAAGGTGAACCGTTGCAGATTTACCCGTTTTTAAGACACATTGGTCTCTATGCTTATCGTTCGGAAGTTTTGCTTCAATTGAGTGAGCTGGCAGAAACGAAACTGGAGCAAATTGAATCACTGGAACAATTACGCTGGTTATACAACGGGTATTCGATCAAGGTAGTGGAAACAGAGATTGAAACACCGAATATCGATACTCCGGAGGATGTGGAGAAGGTGTTGAGATTGTTATAGTGTGGTTTCGACTACGCTCAACCACCTTAAATGAGTCCGGTGACTGAGCGTAGCCGAAGTTCCGGAACAAAAAAACGGAAGATTACTCCTCCGTTTTAGTGTTATTTTCTTCTGTTGAAGCCGTTTGAACTGCGGCTTTCTTTTTATTTTCTTTCGGAAAGTATTTTCGTTGTCTGAAAATGATCATGATGACCCCGATACTGATCGCAGCATCCGCTACGTTCCAAATCGCCGGAAAGATTTGATTGTCTCCATTCTTATCATACCACGGAACCCACGATGGCCATTCCATATTGAACTGGAACATATCGACCACATTCCCAAGTAAAAACCCGGTGTGGCGTGTTTCGTACTTCCCAACGATCCCGCAATCCGTCCAAATTCCGGATCCGTCCAAATGATTGAACCCAATGCACGGATCATAATCGAAAATGAAATCATAGAACATGGAATCGATCAGGTTCCCGGTTGCCCCGGCAAATACCAACCCGATTGCCAACAGGAATTCCGTTTTCGCGCCTTTGCGCCATTGTTTCACAAAATAATAGGCAATTGCAGCACTTGCGAAAATACGGAAGATGCTCAGGCCTAATTTGGCCCAGATACTTGCTCCGAATGTGGTCCCGAACGCCATTCCCTGGTTCTCGATGTACAATAATCGAAACCAGGAACCGATCGCATTCACCGGTGGATCGTAATAATTAAACGTGGTCTTAACCCAAATTTTGGTTATCTGATCAATAAGCAATATGCAGAATACCGCTATTACAACGATATAGAGTTGTTTCTTCAACTTATTTGTTTTGCATGTTTTTAGCTTCGATGCTCAACGTAGCATGTGGTACCAGTTTCAAACGCTCTTTCTGGATCAGTTTACCTGTTACACGGCAGATTCCATACGTTTTATTCTCAATGCGCATCAAGGCATTTTTCAGGTTTTCAATGAACTTCTCCTGGCGAGCTGCCAACTGAGCCACTTCTTCACGAGATAAGGTCTCCGATCCGTCTTCCATCATATTGAAAGTTCTGCCCGTATCATCTGTTCCATGATTGTCATTTGACAACGATGCTTTCAGCATGTCATAATCGACATTTGCCTCTTTCAACTTCTCGTTGATCAACTGACGGAATTCTTCCAATTCACTATCTGAGTATCTTGTTTTCTCTTGTGACATTGCGACGTAATTTTTGAAATTCGCACAAAAATAATCGAATTTTCAGAGGAGTAAAACGAAAAGGATGAATGGTAACAATTACTTATTCACAGAATTGTCTATTTTAGACACTATTTTGTTAGTAAACCCTTGAAAACACTGGAAAATGGCTACTATCACAGAAAATGTTAAAGTGCTTCAATATTTCCTTGCGTTTGTGCGCAATATCTATTCCTCTTTCGGAGGGGGACCAAAGGGGAGAAGAGAAAATCACAAAATCAAAAAACCTTCTTCCCAAGACTTAACACCATTGAAAAGAAGGTTTCTCTGTTTATTATCAGGGGGTAACTCAAACTTAGTGACCATCTGCTACAACAGCTTTTGCGCCTTTTTTGTAGCGGATCAAAAATACCACCGGTACACAGATCAGGATCAAACAGGCTACCATGAAGAATCCATGATTGTAACTTACGAGCATTTGCTGACGGGTCATTAATCCGTCCATGGTGCGGTTTGCCATGGCTGTTGCTTCAACCGGGTCGAATCCTTTTGACAGGAAATTCTGAGTCAGCAACTGAAGGCGTTCATTCACGGCATCGCTGTACTGGTTGATGTAACCGATCATGTTTCCACGGACCAAAGCATTGGTATTTGTCAGGTACACGTTGATCAAAGCGATACCAACCGAACCACCCAGCTGACGGATCATATTTGCCAAACCGATTGCCTGCGGCATATCCCTCGGACTCAATCCCTGAACTGCCAATGAAAGGATTGGAGACATCATGAACGCCATCCCGAAACCACGCAATACGAATGGAAGATAGAAATTGCGCTCTGAAGAATCCGGTGAAGAAAATGCCAACATCATGACGAAACTAAAGGTCATTGCAATTCCGAAAAGAATCACCGTTTTCGGGTTCATTCCACCTCCGAGCAAGCGTCCAACCAAAGGCATGGCGACGGCTGTACAAAGTGCTCCCGGGATCATAAACATGCCCGTTTGTGTGGCTGTCCATCCGAGGGAGATCTGCACGAATAAAGGGAAGATAAATACCGTTCCAAAGAGCATCAAACCGAGCAGGAAGTTCATAATGGAACCCATGATCATGTTGTAGTTTTTGTACAGGCGAATATTTACCGCCGGATAATCAATCCGCAATTCCCGAATGATAAATGCTGCCAAACTCGCTAAACCGATAATAGTCATTGCAGTAATCTCATGACTTTCAAACCAGTCTTCAGCTGTTCCTTCTTCCAGTACGTATTGGATCGAACCAACGGAAATCACCAGGAATAAAATTCCCCACCAGTCGATCTTTTTGGGCCTGACAGCGCCGGGTCGATCTGTAACGTAGCGATAGCTCAAGATTGTTGCAACAATCCCGATTGGAATGTTCACGAAGAAAATCCAGTGCCAGGAGAAGTTGTCCGTAATGTAACCTCCGAGGGTTGGTCCGAACGTTGGTCCAAGGATCAATCCCATTCCGAAGATTGCATTTGCTGTAGAGATTTTTTCCGGCGGGAAAGCCCCGATGATAATGGATTGTGCTGTTGAAAGCAAACCACCACCACCTAAACCTTGCACAAAACGCCAGAAAACGAGTGTCCAAAGACTGTCCGAAAGACCGCACATCAGGGACGCGACCGTAAACACGATAACAGAACCGGTAAAGTAATTCCGTCGGCCAAAGAGGTCGCTGAGCATACTTGTGAGCGGAATGATAATCACGTTTGAAATAGCATAAGCTGTTACAACCCATGCAATTTCTGTTGTAGTTGCACCTACATTACCACTGATCTCACGTAATGAAACGTTTACAATGGTTGTATCGAGTAACTCGAGAATGGCGCAACTGATCGCCGTGATTACCAGGATCCACTTTTCTGCTCCCGTTGGATATACAATGGGTGTTCTTAAAGCAGTTCCTTCCACGATTATTTCACTTTAACAGATACATATGCGCTTAATCCGGGGAAGAGCATTTTGATTTCTTCCCTGGTCAAATGATCGATGGTAATTTTTACCGGAACGCGCTGTACAATTTTTACGAAGTTCCCTGTTGCATTATCCGGAGGCAATAAGGAGAATTTTGCACCTGTTGCACCTACGAATGAATTCAATTTACCCGATAATTTGATGTGGGGATAAGCATCTACTTTAATTTCAACCGGCTGACCGATCTTCATGTTCTCTAATTGAGTTTCTTTGAAATTTGCGGTCACCCAAAGGCTTGAATTATCGATTGCAGAACAAACCGCCTGACCTGTCGATACGTATTGTCCTACTTCAACACCTCTTTTGGAAACTACACCGTCACACGGAGCTTCGATGGTTGCATAATCCAATTGTGTCAATGCCAGTTTCAATTCAGCTTCACGCTGACGGATCAATGCCTCAGCCAGAGAGATCATGGATACTTGTCC
>CBFGPJ010000011.1:0-16391 GCA_965650615.1 uncultured Fluviicola sp.
ATGAACGCGCAAGGGTTTGTCCAATCCTGCGGAAGAAACATGCAATTCAAAATCAGCATCTTCACGGTCCAGGTTGTGCTCAATGTTACGTGAAACCGACATGCAATCTTCGATCGAAACATTTCCTTCCGTTTTATCCAACTCCAGGCGAATTACATTGGAAGCACTGATTGTCAACTCAACAATAAACAAGCGTTCATCGCGATCTTTGATGCGCTCTTCTGCTAATTCCCGTACTTTTTGTTTTGAAATCATATGAGATAAAAAGAGGGGACTTGCGTCCCCTCATTCGGTCTAATTACTAAAATGTGATGCAAATATACGCATTTTTTATTGAAAACCAAGTATTCACACCGAAATTGTTTCACTTAAGTGTCTATTAACTATTTTTAAGTTTTCATGGAAAACAGCATCAAACTCCACAACACCGTATTCCGGGCTGAAATTAATCGTTCCGGAGCAGAACTTACTTACTTCGGGATGAAGTCCGGTTCGAACATCCTCTGGTCCAAACAAACGGATCACTGGAACCGGGTTGCTCCTAATCTGTTTCCGATTGTAGGACGGCTTCTAAATGATTCATATGAATTCCAAGGTAAATCGTACAAAATGACACAACATGGCTTTGCGCGTGACCGGGAGTTTGAAGTCGTTGAACAAACAGCTAATTCGGTTCGTTTGCGATTGATGTCAGACGCCGAATCGATGGAGTTCTATCCCTTTTCTTTTGTTTTTGATGTGTGTTACTCTTTAACTGAAACCGGAATTATTATTTCCTACGAAACTCAAAATACGGGAACTGAAACAATGTACTATTCCGCCGGAGGTCATCCTGCTTTTCATTTGGAAGAACCGTTGGAAAATTACTACCTGGAATTTGATCGGGCTATTCAACTCAACCGACATGAACTAAGCGGAAGCTATTTTTCGGGAGGAATTCGCGATTATGGTTTCTCGAATCATCTGGAATTAACTAACGAATTGTTCGAAACCGATGCATTCGTGCTAAAAGAACCGGCCTTCAAATCTGTCAGCTTAAAACATCGAAACGGAGAAACACTGGTTCAAATGGATTGTGATTCCTGGACAGCAATTGGTTTCTGGACCAAAAAAGACGCGCCTTTTATTTGTATTGAACCCTGGTGGGGTTGGGCAGATCACGCAAATTCGAGTGGAAGACTGGAAGAAAAAGCGGGAATAAGAACGCTACACCCAAGCGAAAGCGAACGGTTAAGATATGAATTAATCTGGTGACTTCGACTCCGCTGCGCCTATGCTGTAGCTCCTGCGTAAGCATTCAGTCACCGATTAAAAGCTACACAACAATTGGAATATGAATTGAAAAGGTCATTGAGCGTAGTCGAAATGAATTTTCAATTATTCCTGTGTTAAACGGATTATCTCAATTCGTCTGTCAGTTACTTCTTCCACGATCAAGGTCCATTTTTCAATTTCCACTTCTTCACCACCTTGTGGAATGGCTTCCAATTGATGGATCACCAATCCTCCCAGCGTTTCATAGGAATCAGATTCCGGCAATTTCAGACCATACGTCCTGTTCAGGTACGAGATTTCTGCGCGTGCCGAAAAACGATAGGTGTTTTCGTCAATTTGTTCTTCCAGCCAGGTTTCATCATCGTGTTCGTCTTCAATTTCACCGAAAATCTGTTCGATCACATCTTCAATGGTTACCACGCCGGATGTTCCTCCATATTCGTCCACTACCACTGCAATAGACTGGCTTTTCTTGGTAAACAATTCCAATAATTCTTTACCGGGCATAGCTTCCGGAACAAAGGAAATCGGACGAAGAATTTGTGTAATTGCCGTTGGTTTTTTGAAGAGTTCGTAAGAATGGACATAGCCGATAATATTGTCGACAGAATCCCTGTATAAAAGCAATTTGGACAACCTCGTTTCCACGAATTTCGCCAGCAGGTTCTCAATGCTTTCTTCAACATCAATGGCTTCAATTTCCATCCTCGGGACCATACAATCACGTGCTTTAATCCGTGAAAAATCGAGCGCATTCTGAAGGATCTGGATTTCATTCCCCAAATCTGCTTCGTCTTCCATCCGCTCGTTCACATCCTGTACAAAATGCTGCAAGTCGATTCGTGAAAGTACTTTTTCGGATTGTTCCACACGAATTCCAAAAATCCGCAACAAACCATTGCTCATCCATACGATCAGTTTGGTAGGAATATATAAAATCCAATATATCAAGAGCATAGGAGCTGATCCTAAACGGAAAATTCCATTCGGATTAATCTGGAAAATAACTTTCGGGAAAAACTCGGCAATGGTCAAAACAACCAACGTAGAAATGATTGTCTGAAGCAACACGATCAGGTATTCCTGTTTGATTCCCCAGGAGTCGATGAAAGGGTCCAGGCTATCAGCCATGTACATCCCGAAAACAACGATACCTATATTATTGGCAATCAATAATGTTGCAAGAAAATGACCGTCATTTCCGTAGAAAACATCCAGCAACTTGCTATACCAGGAATTTTTGCCCCGGTCTAATTCTACTTTCAGGCGATTGGAAGACACAAAAGCAATCTCCATTCCTGAAGAATATGCAGAAAATAGTAGTGATGCAAGAATAATAATGACGGCAGGGTCCATTCAGCTTCAGAAAGCAATGAAATTACGAAATAATTGCGAATCGAAGATTAAGAATTGCGAATGTATTTTAGATAAAAAGTAGGGGTGCGATTAATCGCACCCCTACTATATTTTTATATTTCGATTAATTAAACAACATCGAAACCGATGTCTTTTCTGAAATATGCTTTGTCGTAGGAAATTTTCTCAATGCTTGCGTAAGAGCGTTCCAAGGCTGCTTCTAGGTTTCTTCCGTAGGAAGTAACTGCCAGAACGCGTCCGCCATTGGATAATACTACCGGTCCGTCGCTTGAAGTTCCTGCATGGAAAACCAAACTGTCGGTCACACTGTTAATCCCGTTGATCACTTTTCCTTTTTCATACGCATCCGGATAACCACCGGAAACCATCATGACAGTACATGCACTTCGTTCTTCGAATTGAATATCGCATTCTGAAAGTGTATTTGTGGCAACTCCTTCCAACAGGTCGATCAAATCGGATTTCAAACGCGGCATCACCACTTCTGTTTCAGGGTCACCCATGCGGCAATTGTACTCGATCACATATGGTTCTCCTTTTACATTGATCAAACCGAAGAAAATGAATCCTTTGTAAATGATCCCGTCTTGTTTCAATCCTTTTACAGTTGGAATAATGATCTGGTTTTCAATCTTATCCATGAAAGTTTTGTCGCAGAAAGGAACCGGTGAAACCGCTCCCATTCCTCCGGTATTCAAACCTGAGTCACCTTCACCGATGCGTTTGTAATCTTTTGCTTCCGGAAGGATCTTGTAGGAATCTCCGTCCGTTAAAACAAAAACGGAACATTCGATCCCTTTCAAAAATTGCTCAATTACTACACGGGAAGAGGCATCACCGAATTTCGCATCGGCAAGCATGCTTTTCAATTCGTCTTTTGCTTCAGCAAGTGTTTCCGGTATCAAAACTCCCTTTCCGGCAGCTAATCCGTCTGCTTTCAATACATACGGAGCTTTCATTCCTTCCAGGAATTTGTATCCTTGTTCTAACGTATCTTTGGTAAATGTAGCGTACTTGGCAGTAGGAATATTGTGACGCATCATAAATGCTTTTGCAAAATCCTTACTTCCTTCCAATTGTGCCGCTTCTTTATTCGGTCCGATAACCGGAATCTCTTTCAATTGAGCATCTGCCAAAAAGAAATCATGAATCCCTTTTACCAACGGATCTTCGGGACCAACGATAACCATATTGATATTTTCAGCAAGAACAAATGCTTTAATAGCAGGAAAATCCGTTGCAGACATTTCCACATTTGTTCCATGAAGTCGGGTTCCTGCATTTCCCGGAGCAATGAACAATTGCTCTAAATGTGAACTTTGAGCTATTTTCCAGGCAATTGCATGTTCTCTTCCGCCCGAACCCAACAATAAAATGCGCATATTAACAGAATTTCAAGATTGATTCGAAGAAACGTTTTCCATCCTCATTTGCCAAAGCCGCATCAGCAGCTCTTTCCGGGTGAGGCATCATTCCAAATACATTTCTTCCCGGGTTACAAATTCCCGCGATATGATGCAATGATCCATTTGGATTACTCGTATCTGAAAATTGTGCTTCTTCATTCACGTAGTGAAACAATACCTGGTCATTGTCTAAAATAGATTTCATGGTATCATCTGCTGCGTAAAATCTTCCTTCTCCGTGTGCAATCGGAATTTTGTAAGCTTTGTCGGCATCCAATCCCTTTGTAATTGCGCTGTTTGAAGTTGCAGGTTTCAGGTACACATTCTTACAAATGAACTTTTGGTTATCGTTATGCAATAAAGCACCCTGCAACAAACCGCTTTCCGTTAAAATCTGGAAACCGTTACAAATACCCATTACATAACCGCCTTTGTCAGCATGGTTCATAATTTCACCCATAATCGGAGAAAGTTTTGCAATTGCTCCTGAACGTAAATAATCTCCATAAGAGAACCCGCCGGGAAGAACTACAAAATCCACCCCTTTCAAGCTGGTATCTTTATGCCATAAACGTTCTACTTGTTGGCCCATGATTGTTTCAAGGACATATACCATGTCTTCATCACAATTGGAACCGGGAAAGGTAACAACACCAAATTTCATTGATCTATTTTTGCGACGGAAACCCGTCAATTCATGAATGGCCACAAAGTTAGTCAATCTAGTCAGACAACCATGTATGAAATGAGGAAAAATTTAGCAACAGCTATAATTAGGGTCAGGTAAAAAAAGATACTTGCCACTCGTTGCCAGATGCGGTGGATAAAGGCGAAAGTAAAGAAGAAGCTCAGGGGAATAAAGAGCATACTGATCCATTCTGACTGTTGATAAATTATGATTTCCGCTACTCCCAAAAGTAAAGTACCGATGAGAATCCATATCAACGCACGATTCAGTTTCTTAAATCGGATATTGCTGACACGCACCCTGATCTGAATCCCGATAATACTTAATAAGAATAGGATCACGATCGTTGCAGAAGTTCCATAGAAGAATACTTCTTCGTATTTGATCATCGAGGAATGGCGTAAAATCCGGGTGGAAATCGTGTGCCCCGAAAACCACCACCAGGTCAATCCGTTTGCAATCGGGATCAGGAAACCGATAATCATTAGAAGCCATTGTCTGAAGCTAAAAGGATGCAGGGCCCAGGCAGAAAACCAAAATGGAATAATTAATGCCGCACTTGGCGGAAGAAATGAAGCGGACAAACCGATAAAAAAAGCACTGTTAAATGACGAAGTCAGATTACTCTCATTGGTTTTCAACTGAAACAATAAGCGCAGCGACTGGAGCAGGAACAAATGACAAATCAATACCGCATCGACCTGGTAAAAAGAATGGGAGAAGCTCATCAGGACCACATAAAACAAAGAGGGCCCGTAATTATTCTTGTCCAGGAATTCATGCTGATTGAAGAGAAAGTTTAATTGGACTGCATTCGTCAAAACAATTACCGAGGCAATAATGGAAGTCCACCAGGCACTTAACAGGTTCGTTTTTCCCCAAAGTCCCAAATCGACCACATCGAGCAAATCATGGAAATGATAGCGCATATTCAGTAGTTGAAATCCAACAACAATTGGAACCAACAGCAGCAACACCATTGGACGATTACTCAGAAACGGACGCAATATCATGTTGCGAATTTAATACTTTCATCCTACTTACCTCATATCTTTCGCACTGACGTTTACCGCCGGTGCATACTTCGCAAGTGTCACTATTCGTCTTCGGTCGCTTCGCGACTTCTTCCAAAGCAAAAAAATATCAGAAATGAAACAGAAAGTAGTTCAGGGAATGAAACGCAAAGAGTGTAAGAACGCAGAGGAAAATGAGTTAAAACTTTGCGCCCTTAGCTACCCTTTCCACAGAGAGGTATCCTTGTCTTCAAATACTTTCGCATTTTCCTTTGCGGAGAAAAAAGTCCTATTCCCAAAATGAAATCAAAAAAACAAACGGCCATTGACCCACTCAGGATCCAAAACGGCTTGGTGCTTTTTATAGAATTCGATTGCCGGTTCATTCCAGTCGAGCACTTGCCAATCCATTCGTTTCACACCCCACTTTTTAGCGGTTTCCACCACTTCATGAAACAATCGGGAACCAATTCCTCCTCGTCGAAATTCGGGCTGAATGTAAAAATCTTCCAGATAAAGACATCTTCCTTTCCAGGTAGAATACGATTGATAGTACAATGCAAACCCAACTACTTCCTGCGCATCATTTTCAACAACAAGTGCTTCGCATACTGCATCAACGAACAAATCTACTTTCAGTTTTTCAACAGTATTACTGACCTCATTCGGTGCTTTTTCATACAGCGCCAATTCGGAAATCAATCCATGAATTGCCTGTTCATCTCCCAATCTGGCAGCACGGATATTCATTCTACAATCCTCCTAAATTAAAGCGGAATCGGATTCCTGTACTCATATTACCTGTCGGATAAGATGTTGCAATCTTCGGATTGGTAATCACCTGATCGTAGTAGAACTGAACCATCAGGTTTGCCCCGATATTGTAATCAATCGATGATTTGATCGAAATTACTTTTTGTCCGGCAGTAGCCTGTTCTGTGGATTCAACAATCTTACGAATAACTGTCAGGTTATCACGGAATGTGAAGTCAAAACGAATATTGAGCGGGTTTTCCGGTTTGTTCTTACCAATTTTGAATGGTAATCTTACTTTCGGGAATTTATACCCTGCTCCGATTACGATCTCATTTCCTAATACTTCCGTTACCTGATTGTTATTTAAAGAAAGTGTTGCGGAACGGTCTTTCTTAATTTCGAATTTTGTGATCAAGCCCTGGCTTCCTGCTTTTTTACCACCCAGGTTCCAGGTTGCATCAAGTCCGATCAGCGGAGAAAAACGCTCCGAGATAGTTACGGTCTGAATATTTTTTTCAGAGATGAAGTTACCATTCAAATCACGTGCAGTTGCCGAACCGTTTTGATCAAATGTTGCATTCAGATTTGATTGAACCTGTCCAAGTGTAACTGTGGAAGAATATGCATGACGAACTACAAAGTTCTTCGTGATCTTTTTCATTCGTTCAAATTTAGACAGACCATTGTAGTTAACTGTCCAGTTCGGTAAAGGCATCGAAGCAAACGGATTTACTGATCTGTTGTTCACTTTCCCATTCGTGTAAGAGGATAAGAAAGCCCCGATCACCACTTCCTGCTGAGAAATATTGTATCCGTCACGGTATCCGCCTGAGCTTCCACTGGAATTGGCGTTTGCAGCCCCAAGCAATTCAGATACTTGTTTCGTTGTTTCTCTCATCTGCTTGAAGTTCCCGGATTCATATCCTGCAGATAGCTTTTCGAACGCACTTCCGATGGAGATCGTTGAATAAGAAAGCGTGGACGTCTGGAAACGGCTTTGTGATTCAAACTGCTCGGAAACATCATTGTATCTGAAGAAGTCGTTTGTATTTTCAGACATGGTTCTGTTTAACGATAAATCGATTGTGAAATCCTTCATCGGTTCAAGTGTCGCACGGGCAGTAAATGTTTGATTGTGTGTAAGTGAATGCTGACGGTTCAACGCCGGATTATCCACTAACCAACCTTTATCTGCAGCAGTTTGCGCAAAATTATAACCGGTTTCTCTACCGGTAACTGTATAGGATTGCTGACCAAAGATGAATCCGCCCATTCCGGAACTGAACGCAGGATTAAATCCAAGTACGCTTGTTTTTTGGTTGTATCCCGGTAACAGGGTCCCATCCGTTTGATTGTATGTTGCGGAAACATTTCGAACACTCATCAATAAGCGCGCACCAAAGCCTGCAACAGGATTCACTTTATTGTCCTTCTTGCGTTTTTGCTGACGTTCGTGTTTGCGTTTCTTACGTTCCCACTGACGACGTTCTTTTTTAGTCATCTCATCCAATGGTTTCGGCGGTTTCAATTCCGTAACAGGTTCTTTGCCTTTATCCTCCGGTTTTGCTCCTCCGTCATCAGTCCCGGCTGCCTTTTGTCGTGATGGGGTCACTCTTGCACCACCGGTATTGACCTTTTTAAAGAATGGTATTTTGTTATACAAAGTGGTCATGTTCGCCTGAAGCGTGGCATTGACCGTTCGGCTGTTTTGAACGATATTTCCGTACTCTTCCTGACCAAGCGGTGCACGTTGCCAGTTGTATGTTCCGGTGTACTTTGCATTTCCGGTTAACCAATCTAAAGCCGGGATCAAATTAAACGGTACGTTATAAGAGAAGGTATAATCATGGGTATAATCCATGGTCTTACCAAATGTTCTCATTTGTTTGCGGATCGTATCCTTGAATTCACGATACAACGAATCATTCCCTCTGCGATTTACTTCTCCATCACCCTCGTCGAAGATAGCTCTGTTATTTGCATTGAATGTCAGTTTCAGGTTTTTAGTCAAATCCCAGCCCAAACGGTAACCGCGGTTCCATTGGAAATTCTTAACATATACCGGCTTATACTGGAATGCACTTGCAGATGTATCGATCGTGTTACGGATCTGGCGTTCGTTGTAATTTCGCTGAATGTCATTCGTAAATCCAAGCGTTTTCGGTAAGTATCCGATGCTGGTTTCTTTTAATAGTCCCCACCACTTGGATTTTTGCATAAACTTGGTCTTCTTAAACGGCTCGAACGGTTTGTTGTCGAATGTATAAGCATACGCCAAACTACCTTTCCACTGTTTTGTGCGATCGTAATTCGTGTTAAAGTCGCGATGGAATGTTTCACTGTATCCATAACCTGCCATCCAGTTGGAAATGTCATAGAAATGCGCTTTTTTACCAGCCGCACGCTCTTTTCTAACTCCCTGGAAGTTATAGGATTTACGTTCGGTATAATCCTGTGCGATTTTAGCAATGCTTCTTCTTTGCTCTCCCTCGTATGAGCTCAATTTGATATCCGGGTTGAACGGATCGTATTCCGGGTTAATAATCCCAACCGAATAGCCGTAGAAGAACGGAACCGATATCTTCAGTCTGTTTCCTAAGAACTGGCCTAATTGCAGGTTTGTCTGGAAATCCATCCCGATCTTTTGATTTCTTTGTCTTTCCTGAACACGTGAATCAACTGCTCCCCAGTTCACACCGGAATAATTACCGGAAAGGGAGAAGCTACCGAAATCTGCAGCCTGAACCTGCATTTGTGCAATTGCAGCCGAACCTCCGTCGTCTACGAAATCCGTTAAGCGCAACTCGTTAACCCAAACCTGGACACACTTAGCAAGTCCATCGTCGCTCGCTGAAAAAGGCAAAGGCTGATTTTTATTCGGGTTACGAACTCCGATCATAATCGTTTTAATTCCCTGCAGGTTCGGACTACCTTTTACTTTGATCCTTCTTTCCGGATTTGCAGGGTCTACGATCACATATTCTACGTTTGCCGCAATTCCGGAACCAGGTGATCCCAATAAATCATTTCTGCGTTTTTTCAGGTCTAACAAGTCCTGGAATATGATTTCCATATTATTTACTTCCGGCCAAACAGCATCCGCATTGTTTGTATACCAAGGCGTTAAAGCTAACGGAAGTTCATACTCATAATAGTTGTCTACGAAATCTGTTCCCAAACGAACAAACAAAGTCACATCTTTATCATGCAATGTATTTGCTACCACTTCTTCTGCATGGACATACATTTTTAACTTTTTGTATGTACGAACATCGAACTGAACATTCTTGTAAGCTGCTCTTGCATCACCATCCTGAAGGTTACACACATCCAGTGTCAGTGCCTGCTCATTCATCTGGCGTTGTTGTGGTTGAGAAGGGTCTATTTCACGTTGAATTCCAGGAGGGATCTGATAACCGATCGGAACTTTTTCATTGTTTTCCTCGAAGTTCAATGCCCCGATATTGAATGTAGTCAGGTTCGGATCCACCTGGATCACTTCTCCCGGAGTAGTCAAATCCAATAGGTACTTTCTCCATTCACCACGAACCAATTCCAATTTTGCAAAGCGAACAATCACTTCCTCATCAAATCCTTTCATGTACATACGGAAGAAACGGATCGATCTGAAGTCACGAATTCCATTTATTGTTCTTTCCGGTTCTCTGATCGGAACTTTGAACTGATACCATTTTTCAGATTTTGTAGAGTTTGGCGGAGTAAATGTTACCACACTTGTAATGTGATTCTTCCCGACAACCATATCTGCAGGACGTAAACTAACCTTATACTGGAAATATGCTTCAGATTCCGATAAGTTGTTATCCTGGTTGATATCCTCCAAGTCAGGTGTGTTTCTTGCCTGAGTCGGGTACTTATCGGTATTCATCGTATCAGACATTTCTGTTGTAGCAGAGTTCCCCTCCATCCCGTTATACTTTTTATAACGTTGAAGAATATTCAATTGCTGCTGATCATACAAATCATCCCGGTAAAAGTTGTAATCATCGTTTGAAGGATCGGCGATCATGCGTGCTTTCGCATCTGCTGTTAATGTTGGATTGGACTGCACCCAATTCACATAATTTGAATAGGAAGTTTGCTCTTCCACCGATTTGTATCCGTCAATACCAACATCCTGGTTCGCCCGCGAGTTCGGATCATTGTCAAAGGCATTTACAACTACCTGTTGCGTAGATACTTTCGCCCATGGAGTAATTACCACCGGATAATTTGCTCCGGCATAAGGCGGAATTCCATTTTCAAAACTTTTTCTTGAATCCGACAATACATCTTCCGAAACGTTCCCCAAGTTGAAATACAGATCTCCACCTGTCAAATTCGGAGTGGCGGTCATTGCATCCTGGTTGAAAGGATCCAGGATCCAGAACTGGATATACTCGACGTTTGCCTGTTCAAAATCATTCGTAGTTAACGAACGCATGATTCCTCCCCAATGGTCTTCAGGATTGTTAAAAGTACCATCCGGATTCATTATAGTGGCAGTTGTATCGTAGTTATACATTCCACGCTCTTTCGGATAGTAACCCAATTCCAGGATCTGAATGGTCGGAATGGAACCGTACGTTAACTGCTGGTTCGGGAAGATATCTGTCTGAAGTACCTGCCGCATACGACTGTCATAGATCTGCGACGGATCATCTTTGATGTGCTGTGGTGTTAAATTATTGGATTGATAGAATAACGGGTCTATCAAATACCACGCAATCTTTGATCGTTTGTACCCATTGGATAAGTTTTTTGAAGAACCTTCCGGGAACAAATCTGTTTGGCCTTGCGGAGTTGATGCAAGTCGCCAGGCACTTTGTGTTCTTAAATCAATGGTGCTCTGACTTCCCTCGAAATCATCCACATACGAAATACCCGACTTGGATATCGCTTTGGGAGTTCCCGGGATCAGGTGCGCAAATTCTCCTTTAAAGGTCATGAAGGATTTTTCCTTCGTGGAAAGGATCGGTAATAAGTCAATAAACTTGGTCAAGAATGGTAATTCGGTTCGGTAATTAATATCAAAACCAATGACATTGTTCTTATACGGTTCGCTTCCGAAATCGACTTTTTGGGTCACCGGGCGTTCCATCATGCGCAACCAGGTGGCCCCGATATTGAAATCTTTACTGAACCGGTAATTGAGGTGCGTTCCGACCATTGATTTGGACTGGAAACCAAAGACAGAGTTACTCTCAATGGAAATTTTGATTGGCGTATTTGATTCCAACACTCCCGTGTTCAGGATCTTTACACGGCCTAAGTTATAATCCACTGTATAATCCTGTCCTTCCACCATTGGAATTCCTCCTGCAGTTACTTTAACTGCTCCTTCCGGAACATTCAAAGCATTTAATGAGATATCTGAAGTAACGGAAGACTGGTATTCTCCTTTAAATACAAAACGGTTTTTACTTGGAATCTGTTGTGCCGCTGTTTTTGTCGAATCATACAATTCCGTATATGCAATCGTGTTTGCTATGGTTTCAGGCATTCCGTTAACCATCAATTTTTGTTTCAACACTCCTCCGAAGGGTTCTGTTGTTGAAAACATTACCCGCCCGTTCTTTGTATTGATCGTACCGCCTGTTTCCGCTTTCTGTCCGTTATACATAATCGGAACAAAGTCGAACAACCCGTCTGAGAACTGCTGATTATTCACATTAAGCCGGTCCATTTCAACCAGGGTGATAATTTGCTTATCATCTAATCCCGAATAAGGCAGGATCGGAGCTAAGACTGAAGTTTCCGGGTTGTTGTAAAAAATATTTAATTTAAATCCGTTTTGATCAACCTGGTATGCACCAATCGAGTAAACGTTTTTCATCATCAAATCCCAAATTTTTAATGTTGGATTCGTGATCGTTGGTTTCAAAAGTTTCAGGAACAAAGCATTCTGACCTGCAACACCATCCGTAGAGAATTCACCTACCTGGTAAGTAGTCCCTCTGTACGTATATTCGTATGCAACAGCCAATACCTCATCGTTGTTTAAGGGTTGACTTAAGGAGATAAATCCAAGTAATGCATTGTAGGTATATTCTGATTCGCTCAATTTTCGGGCATTCTCTACCTTCTCATAATGAATGGCTTGTTGAAACGGACCGGGTGTTGATGTCTGGGATGACAACTCAGCCACTGCTCCGTTGAATCCGCGAATAATCGGAGAAGTTGGCCCTGCCGTGAGGTAGTTGTAAAGTCCATTCGATTGATTGCTCGGGAAAGGTGGTGCAGGCGGACCACCCGGTGTTCCCACCTGGTTTTGAGGTTGAGATTCCCCTAAATCCGAGAATGCAAGGATATTTCTTGAATTTTCCGTGTTATTGATCTTGTTCGTAACCCAAACCTCCATTCTTGTGACATACGTTTCCGAAGCAACATTCGGCATCTGGGCCATTGCAGCATCGTACTGATCATGGAAGAACAAATTCAGGAAGTAATGCCGGTTGGCCTCGTAGTTATCTGCTGTAACCTCGAACGGTTGAACCTGTGCCTTACCTGTAATGTTGATCTCGGTTCTTTTTCCTTTTGATGAAGCACCGATCGCATCCACGGTTAAATCTCCAAAACGCAATTTGGCATACGCTCCGAATAAGGTCTGAGAACCCGGGATCAAAGCTCCGAATGAAGGGAAGCTAACGTTCCCCAGTTCAATTCGCTGAATGATCTGGTCTTCGTCTCCTGAATAGCCCAATTTCGTTACGTTGTCAAAGTCAAAAGCTGCCTGTGTATTGTAACTTGCGCTCAATTTCAGTTTCGTACCGATTTGCCCCACCAGGTTCATCTGGATTTGCTGCTGAAAATCGAAACGGGTAATTTTTCGCTGCTTTACGGGTAGTATCGGGTTGTCGTAGCGGGAAGTATTGACACCAAAAGCCAATTCAATCGATCCCTGCGGACGGATTGTAATTTCATCGGATCCAAAGAAACTGGTAAAAACTTTGGATGGTATTTTAATCGGGAATTCTAATGCTCTGTCTTCTTCTGTTTGCGCGTCAATCTTATCTTTCCAATTTTCCTTTAATGATTTTTGTCGTTCGTATTCCAGGTATTCCTCCAGGGTCATCATGGAAGGATTCCGGTAATTCATATTGGTATTCCCCATTGTTTCGGAGAAAATGTATTTCCCTGTCACCGGGTCAAAGACGATGCTTTTCTTTACTCCTGAAGGATCTCCCAAGTCAAACGTCTGAGGATTATTCTGAGTAGGATCCAATGGGTTGGTAATCGGAAATGGCAACGTAGTATCCGGCGGGGTTTGCGCCCAGAATACAAGCGATACAAAACAGAAAACAACCGCAGAAAACAGTTGTATCACTCTTGTGTAGTTAGCGTTCAAAATTTTTTCCAAGTGCTTATAGTATTTTCAGTGCCCCTTTAATTAATTCTTCCACGGTTTCATCTCCGGTGGCAATTTTTTCTATTGCTTTCTCTGCAGATTTCTTATCGAAACCTAACGAAATCAAAGCAGTTAACGCATCAAATCGATTTGTATTGTTTCCAACAAAAATATTTGTTGCTTCGCTCCATTCCACCTTCAACATCTTATCTTTCAAATCAATAATAACGCGTTGGGCGGTTTTTG
Organism: uncultured Fluviicola sp.; assembly: GCA_965650615.1. Lineage (GTDB taxonomy): Bacteria > Bacteroidota > Bacteroidia > Flavobacteriales_D > Crocinitomicaceae > Fluviicola. The sequence goes on from CBFGPJ010000011.1 coordinate 14,110, forward strand.
CTCCGATTCCCTTGATCGCTTGTATAGAACGTACATCTTCCGTTTGTATTGCATTGGCAATCTCATTTGGTGACATGGACGAAAGCATAAGAATAGCAGTATTGGGCCCGATTCCCGAAACAGACAATAACAAATTGAACACGTCACGCTCTTCGGAAGTGGCAAAACCAAAAAGCAAATGCGCGTCTTCACGAATAATTTGCTGCGTCAAAACCTTCACGGACTCGGATGTTCCGATAGCTGAAAAGGTATTCAGTGATATTTTAACGAAATATCCCACACCACCACACTCAATAATCAGGTTGGTTGGATTTTTTTCAATTAAACGTCCGTTCAGATGTGCAATCATTGCTTTCTATTTTCTACTTGGTTTGTGCATCAACAACAGCAACTTTCACCATGTTTACAATTTCCCGTACGGATGAGCCCATCTGCAGTACATGAATGGATTTCTTCAATCCCACCAAAACAGGTCCGATTGCATCCGAATCAGTCATTTCCTGCAGCAATTTATAAGCGATATTTCCGGATGAAAGGTTCGGGAAAATCAAGGTATTCACCTCCTTATTTGCCAATTGCGAGAAAGCGAATTTTTCATTCATTAAGTCATTGTTCAGAGCAAAATTTGCCTGAACCTCCCCATCCACAACTAAGGTCGGGTGATTATTGTGCAAAATTTTCACTGCTTCGGCCATTTTCTCTGCATCTTCACCTGGTGCCGAACCAAAGTTCGAATAACTCAGCAATGCAATTTTTGGAATGACCTTGAATTTTCTCAGTGTTTTCGCAACATTATGTGTTATTTCAGCAATTTGACAAGCTGTCGGGTTTTTATTGATTGTGGTATCTGCCAAAAAGATAGGTCCTCTTTTCGTATTCAGGATATATACTCCTGCAACCGTATTGACATCTTTTTGTAAACCAATTACCTGGATTGCAGGACGAACCACATCCCGGTAGTTTCTTGTCAACCCGGAAATCATTGCGTCCGCATCGCCCATTTCCACCATCATAGCACCGAAATGGTTCCGTTCACGCATGAGCTGGATTGCTTCATATTCCGTAACTCCTTTTCGTTTACGTTTTTCAAAGAAGGATTTCCCGTAAACCTGGCGACGCATCTTTTCAGTATCTGATTTCGGGTCGATGATCGTCATATTTGGAATCTCAATGGAATATTCCGCAATTAATGATTCGATCACTCTTCTCTTCCCTAATAAGATCGGAATACAAATTCCTTCTTCCGAACTTGTCTGCGCCGCTTTCAGTATCTTCGCATTATCCGCCTCTGCAAAAACCACGCGTTTCGGATTGTTTTGTGCTTTGGTTGTAATTTGGCGCACCAACTTGTTGTCCAGCCCCAAACGCTTCTTCAAGATCATTTCGTACTCTGCCCAATCAGTGATTGGGTTTTGTGCTATTCCGGACTCCATCGCTGCACGTGCAACCGCAGGTGCAACATGATAGATCAGTCGCGGATCCAAAGGTTTGGGAATAATTTGTTCCCTTCCAAAGGAAATATGTTTTTCACCGTATGCCTCAATTACCTCTTCCGGAATCGTTTCCTTTGCCAGGTTTGCAATTGCTTTTACGGCAGCTAATTTCATTTCTTCATTAATCCCTGTCGCTCTGACATCCAATGCTCCCCTGAAGATGAATGGAAATCCAAGCACATTGTTTACCTGGTTAGGATGATCTGAACGACCGGTTGCCATGATGATATCATTGCGGGTAGCCATCGCATCCTTATAGGAAATTTCAGGATCCGGGTTCGCCAATGCAAACACGATCGGGTTCTTCGCCATGGATGCTACCATTTCTTTCGAAACAATGTTTCCTTTGGACAAACCGATAAACACATCTGCTCCTTTGAAAGCTTCCTCTAAAGTAGCATCTTTCTTGTGCGGTGCAAATTGCTGTTTCATTTCATCCAGGTCGGTTCTTCCCGCATGAATCAACCCTTTACTGTCGAACATAAAAATGTTGTTCACGGAAGCTCCCAAAGCCATATACAATTTCGCACAGGAAATAGCGGCGGCCCCGGCCCCGGAAACTACGATTTTCACTTTTCCGATCTTCTTTTTGGCCAATTCCAAAGCATTGAGTAATGCTGCAGCCGAAATAATTGCCGTTCCATGCTGATCGTCATGCATTAATGGAATATCCAGTTCTTCTTTTAAACGGCGTTCTATTTCAAATGCTTCAGGAGCCTTAATATCTTCCAGGTTGATTCCTCCGAAAGTCGGAGCAATCGCTTTGACGGTTTGAATAAATAATTCCGG
>CBFGPJ010000012.1:0-15231 GCA_965650615.1 uncultured Fluviicola sp.
AAAGCAGTAACTCTGTGAAGGGGCAATTAATCTCGCCCCTACTGTTTTATAATTAATCTCTCTTCCCAACAAAGGTTAATCCCAACGCAAGCATGCTAGCTCCTCCAAGAATTCCGAATGTGAGCAAAGAAGCATCCGGATTATTGTTGGTGGTATCAATCGTTTGATAAAACCCTCCTCCATCACTGTCCTTAGTATTTTGAATGGTTTGAGAGGAAGTCGATGCACTACTCGATTGTTCTTTAAAGCACACACCAATTGCAATAATTGCGATTACGGCAAAAAAGCTACGCGCCAGGGATAAAATCAGTTTAGATTCCATTAGAATAATTTAAGGGTGTTATAAATCAAAGATAGCATTTTATCGACCACATTATTCAACCTTCCAAATACCGCATTTGCCCTATTTCTCCCAATCAATTCCATTTGAATGATTTCACCTGAATGAATTTCAATACCTTCGCTTTGTGAAAACGAAACGAAGTATCCTACGACAGCTGCTAGTGAACATTTTGGTTCCTGTACTGCTTATTTTTTCAATTGTTTTCTACCTCACCTATCAATACAATCTCGACAAAGTTGAAAGCGATATTCAGCAGCAAAAGAAGAATATTGTAGAAGAAACGCGGAATCTGATCGAATACTACGATTTTTCCATGCGTACACACGAGCAATCACTCATTCAACGCATGCACGATGTTTCCAGGGAGATCCAATTCGTCCTGGCTAAACAAGATGCAAAATCAGTTGATCTGAACACTTTGCGAACTTCACTCGAAATGGATCCCAAGCGGGAAGACATTTACCTCATCGACCGGAACCTGAAAATTATTAATACAACCTTTCAACCGGATTTAGGATTGGATTTCAAAAAACTCAACAAGACCTTCATTCCGTTCTTCAACCAGATCTTCCGATCCCAAAAATTCAAGGAAGACCGTTTCGGACTGGAAATCAAAACCGGGAAGATCAAGAAATACAGTTATCAAACGTCCTTCGATGGCAAATACATCATTGAACTGGGGTTTTACTCGAAATCAGCCGATGAGTTCAAACAACTGTTACTTTCCAAGATTCGCAGCCTGGACAAACGTTTCGAAGCAATTGACCGGGTTGAATTGTATTTAGGGGTAAAGAAGATCCCGGATGTCTCCATCAAAGATCTCACGCTTCAGAAAGCCTATCTTCAGTGCCTAGATGAAGAGAAAAATGTAACCATTGAGAACGATAACCCGGATTCAAAAGGAAAAGAGTTCACGGAATACGTTTTCCTGCCCGTTTTGGAGTCGAAATTGTATTCGGGTTATGTATTGGAATTGGGAACAAACGACCTGCCCTATCAAAACCTGATCAACGACCTGTTGCTTCGCTTTGGAGTTATTTTCATACTCACATTAGTAATCCTGACAGTAATCGTTTATTTCCGCTCGCGCAAACTCACCAAACCGATCCAGGAACTGGCATTGAAAACCGAAACGATCTCAACCGACAACCTCGACCAAACCATTGAGATTACCGGAAGCCTCGAACTGGACCTGCTCTCGAAGAATTTCAATTCGATGATGCAGAAATTGCGGCATTCTTATGAGAATCTGGAAGAAAAAGTGGTCGAGCGAACGCAGGAACTAAATGAACAGAAACAAATTGTAGAGCATAAAAACCACGAGATCGTAGAAAGTATTCAGTATGCCCGCTTCATTCAACAGGCACTTTTACCTTTGGAATCGGAGATCCAGGCCAGTTTTGACGAGAATGCTTTTGTGTATTATGCTCCCAAAGACATTATTGCCGGCGATTTCTTCTGGTTCGAAAAACGGGACAACATCAGTTGGTTCGCAGTGGCCGACTGCACGGGACATGGAGTTCCGGGAGCGATGGTCAGCGTTTTGTGTATCAATGCACTGGCCCAATCCTTAGCTGAAAATGCACAGCAAAGTACCGGGGAATTGTTGGACAAAGTACGCGAATTGGTTGTCCAGACACTCACAAAGGAAGCCCGTTCGGTGAAAGATGGAATGGATATCTCACTGGCCCGTTTTGATCATGAAACAAACATCCTGCAATGGACGGGCGCGAATAATCCGTTGTGGATCTTCCGCGGAGACGAAATCCGGATCACCAACCCGGACAAACAGCCGGTCGGTCAATTTGATGGTGCAGCACCTTTCACAACAAATACCATTCAATTGGAGGCAAACGATTGGATCATTCTTTTCTCGGACGGTTATGCAGATCAGTTCGGCGGACCGAAAAACAAGAAATACAAATACGCCACTTTCCGGGATTTCATCCAGGCACACAAAAACAAAAGCGGTTCAGAACTGAAAGCGGACCTGAAAACGGAATTTGAAAACTGGAAAGGAAACCACGAACAAACAGATGATGTGTGTGTGATGGGGATCAGAATTTAGAATGAGAAACAGAGCGAGGAAGAAGGGAATCTTTTATCTTTTACAATTTACTGCTTGTAGCAATCAAAAGAAACCGGAACTGAAAAAACACAATTTTCATTTTCTCCATCCGCTCTTGCAGGAATCCATTTTGGCATACTTTTAAGAACACGAATTGCTTCGGTATCACATTCCGGACAACCTGGTACTCCCATTATTACTTTAACATTCGAAACAGTTCCCTCCTTGGTAATAATGAATCGAAGGTGGCATTTTCCGTTGATATTATTTTTCGAAGCAACTTCCGGGCATTTGAGATTTTCTTTTATGAATTGCCTCATGGCAGCATCTCCTCCGGGATATTCTGCAGGTTCATCTATGATGACATAAATAAATTCTTCTGAATCATCAGTTTTTGGCTTCGAATTTTCTTCCTGTGCGAATGTAATTCCACAAACAAATTGAAGCACAAAAATCAAAAGAAGGTGCTTCATTTGATTATAGCTTAAAGACAATTGGAAGCGTATAAATACTGTTTACCGGTTTCCCATTTATTTTCCCCGGCTTCCATTTGGGCATACCTTTTACCAAACGAATTGCCTCCTGGTCACATTCCGGGCAATCGGTTACTCCTTTTCTGATTTTTACATTTGAGGTGTATCCATGCTCACTGACTATAAATTGTAAATAACATTTTCCTTCAAGTCCATTCTCCTTTGCAGATTCAGGATATTTCAAGTTCTTCTTAAGGTATTCAATCAAGGCTTCTTTTCCTCCGGGAAATTCAGCTGGTTCATCTACTACTTCGTAAATAGCTGGTTCCTGGGGTTTAACCGGTTCAACACTTTTTGGTGCCGGTTCCGGAACCGGGTCACCTACTTGTCCGAAAGTCAAGCTGCAAATGAGCGTAAAGGAACCGAATAAAAAAGATCTGGTCAAAATTGATTTCATATTGTAATCGTTTATCGTTAGAATGCTGTAATACTACTTATTTCTCCAATTGATTTTTCCACGAAAACCGCAAATGTCGCTTTTATTTAGTGAAAAGTATCAACTAACCATTCTTTCGCTTTTCCAACCGCTTCAAAAAAGTAAACCCGATATCAAATATAAAATAGAATATGATCGCTCCCTGGAATGCTCTCGCAGTACATAAAAAGATAAATCCTGCCGAACAGATCATCACCCAGATCATTGGGAAAGCAGACCATTTATTCATATTAAGCAGCGGGACACCCAGGAAAATTGCGCGCATGATATCGTGGTTCTGCGGAGTCATTTCCCGTACTGTTTTTCTCACATGGATGGCTTCCAGAAACAGGAAGTAAATTCCATTGATCCAAAGTGTTTGGATCAGCAAACGACCGGATTCTCCATCAAAGGGTCCCGGACCGCCAAAAGGATATTGACGTGCAACAGAATCGTAGTACAATCCGAAAAAAATGAGGTAAACAAAAAGCCAGATCGCCAAAACAATTGCAAATCCAATGAAGTACGAAACCGCTGAACCGATCTTTGAACCCATGGTTCGATTGACCGCTCGTAAAACATGTAATTTATAATCGTAAACAAAAGAAATTCCCATAATCACCTGGATGCGCAAGGCATAGATCAGGTAACCCAGGATCAGTACCAGGAAACTTTCTTTTGAATCCAGCCAGCCGAGCAGGAACAAAATAACCGGATGGAGCTTCATAATCAATGAAACTACTTCCTGGAACCAAAAACGATTGAACAGGATTTCTTTCTTATCTGTCACTTGCTTAAAGAAAAGCTATTCGATACCCATCAGTGCCTTTATTCTTTCCCAGGCCTTATCACGGTTCGTATTATACCTGTTTTGAGCATCTTCACTTCCGCTTGTCGCATAATCACTCAAACCTTGTGCTTCGGCTTTCAGAGATTCCAAACAACCGATGAGGTCCTTGATATATTCCACATCATCTTCACTCAATCCGTTGCTTTTCGGTACCTTACATTTTTCGAGCATCCCAATCACAGACTGCAACATCGCGGTTTGTTCATTCATTAATTCCTTTACACGATCAGCATTGTATACTTCATTCACATGACCGTCTGCAATTGCACCGATTGTGATGTATGTATTGTAAACCATGATGGAAGAGACTCCTCCGAAAGCTTCCCGGACATCTACGTCACACTGAGCTCTTGCAATTGAAAATCCGGAAAAAGTTAAAAGAATTACCGCTATAAGTTTCATAAGTTCCTTGTTAAATCTCTGCAATAATACACTTTCCAAATCACTATAAAACAAGGGCTTTCGAACTTTTTTTATTTTTTTTTCCAAAGAGCTGTAACTTTATCAATATGAAATAGTCTTACCACTGTTAAACGACTACATGACGAGGAAAGAATACAATGAGGCAGTTGAATTGTATGCTGATAATCTTTATCGGTTTGTAGTCAAGCACACCCAAGACCGAATGTTGTCTGAAGATGTTGTTCAGGAAACATTTGCAAAGGTTTGGGAGAAACACGAAAGTATCGATGCTTCAAAAGCGAAGTCGTATTTATTCACAACAGCTTATCACCAGATGGTGGATTCGCTGAAAAAAGAAAAACGTACAAGCAGCTTCGATGGCCAGGATGTGAAACAAGACGATGAACTCAGCCACTTGTTCGATGTTCAGAAAACGCTCCAGGAAGCTGTGAACCGATTGCCGGAAATTCAAAAAACGGTGATTCTTTTGAGAGATTACGAAGGATACAATTACAATGAAATAGCAGAAATTACCGCGCTAAACGAATCACAGGTAAAAGTGTATATCTTTAGAGCACGTCAAACCTTAAAGAACTACCTGAAATCAACAGAATTAGTAGCATGAAAAAACTCATTCATATCGACAATTACGAATCCTTTTACCTGGATTACCTGGAAGGAACTCTTTCCCCGGAGGAACGTGTTGCGTTTGAAGAGTTCCTGGCCGCCAACCCCGAATTGCAGGTGGATGAAGACCTCCTGTTCCTGGACGAGGTTCCTGAAAAAATGGACCCGTTGCAAAAGTTCTTATTAAAAAAGGAAGACCTTTCCATCGTTACGAATGAAAACCTGGACTATTTCGCGATCGGAAAAGTGGAAAACGTGCTTTCTGTCAACGAAGAAAAACTATTCGATGGATACCTGGCAGCAAACCCGGAAGCTCAAAAGGTGCTTGCTGCATACCGGGAAACGCGTTTGGAAGCAACAACTGTTGTTTATCCGAACAAAGAAGAGCTGAAAGAAAAAGAAATAGTGTTCATCCCGTGGAAAATGATCGGCGGAATTGCTGCAGCTGCTGCTATGTTATTGTTGTTCTTCCAGTTAGGATTTAATAGCAACCACACTAAAGAAACAAACAATACCGTTGCTCACAACAACAAAACGGGTCATCAGAAAAAACCGGTGAACAAAAAACCATTGAAAGTACTTCCTTCGAACGGGCCGGTTGAAGAAAACAATACCTACGTTGCACAAAAAAGCAATCCGGTGAATGGAAACTCAAACGTGCATCCAAAATCGAATGAGCGTGTGAACCCGAACCAACGCTTGCGCCATAGTTTCAGCGAAGGAACAAAGGAGAAAAAGAATTTCGATCAGTTGATCCCTGTTCCGCAACCTGAGCAGGAAAAAAATAATGTAGTTGAGAATAAACCGCATCACCCGACTATTTTGCCCCAGGTAAAAGACGACAAGCAACCGGTTGCTCCAACATTGAATGAGGACGTGAACAAAGCGCCAAGTAAGGATTTAGCTTCCAATACCGGTGGTTCCAATATGAAAAATCCGATTCCGCTGATCACCAATACGATTTCCGAGAAAACGAAAACCCCGGTGGATTTCCAAACCGGAAAAGCGACGGAAACTCAAAAAGGAGGATTTTTTGTGAAGATCGGGAAGTTCGAGATTTCGCATAAAGCTTCAAAGAAGAAGTAGGCTTTCCCGAAACTTCGGGACTCAGCCTCCTTCTAAGCACTGACTACATTCAACTTTTCTCTATTGAGGTTCCTGAGCAGAGTCGAAGGGCCGAATCAAAAAATAAATTTCATCGAGGAATAAGATTCCGATTCAATAAAAAAGTTATTTTTATCCCTCCGCATGAAAGAAACCTCCTTCATAGAACAGAACAAAGAAAAGTGGAAGAAATTCCAGTCTTTGACTTCAAATCAAACAAGTGATCCTGAAGAAATCTCCGACTTGTATTCTGATATCACAGATGACTTGAGTTACGCGCAAACGTTCTATAACAAACGGACTGTTCGTGTTTACCTGAATCAGATCGCGCAAGGGATCCATAACCTGGTGCACAAACAGCGTAAAGATTCATTCCGGAAATTATTTACCGTGTGGCGGATATCCATTCCTTTGGAAATTTACAGATCTCGCAAAAATTTGTTGTTTGCCCTGTTCGTATTTCTTTTCTGGACGATCGTCGGTGCAATTTCCACGCATTTCAATCCGGATTTTCCAAGGATGATCCTGGGTGACGGATATGTGGAAATGACCTTGAAAAATATTGAGAAAGGAGATCCTTTGGGTGTTTACCACAGCGGATCGCAGGTAAGTATGTTCCTGGAAATTACGCTCAACAACATCACGGTTTCTTTCTACACCTTCATTCTCGGAATTTTCTTTACGATCGGGACGCATATCATGATCTTCAACAACTCGATCATGTTGGGTGCATTCCAATATTTCTTCCATCTGAAAGGTTTGCTCATCGTTTCATTCCTTGGGATTTGGATCCACGGAGCATTTGAGATCAGTTCGATTGCCATTGCAGGCGGGGCCGGAATAACACTCGGAAACGGTTTGCTTTTCCCCGGATCATACACCCGCTTACAAAGTTTGCAGCTTTCGGCCAAAAGAGGACTGAAAATCATGATGTCATTGATTCCTTTCCTGATTGCAGCAGGTTTTTTGGAAAGTTACGTGACCCACAATTACCAGGAACTGGCAGATTGGTCAAAATGGGCAATCATTACGGTTTCATTTGCGATTATCATTTTCTATTACGTCATCTTCCCGATCGTCGTTGCAAGACGTCACCCGGAACTGGTGCATGAAAGCGATCCTCCGATCAAAACGTATATCAATATTTTCGATCTGCATAAGATCCGGACTTTCGGACAGATTTTCTCGGATTCCTTTTCATTCTACCGCGTACATATCGGTAAGATCATGCGCTACAACCTGGTGCTGACAATTCCGATCATCCTTGCCATTGTTATTTTCCAGGACCTGATGCGTTACGAAGACCTGACACACCAGTACGAATACGACTGGGCTTCGCAATTGAGTATTATCATGGGATTTGACGTTCAATCCTTCAGTGATTTTGTAGTTACTTTCCTTTGGACAATTATCCTTTCCATTTTCACGCTTTCTATTCTGTACCATTTTAAAAACCAGGAGCAAAAGGCAAGTTTGAAGTTGTTCATCCCGTTTATGCTGCAAAAACTTCCGGGAACCTGGCTTGGTTTAAGTTTCCTGTTCCTGATCCTTTTCTACGTTCCCTGGTACTGGATGTTCTTAATGCTCTTTATTGCTCCGTTTTTCTGGATGCAGGGAGCTTCCATTGTTTTAGGAGAAGAACGCTTTGGAAAACGCTTCGGGAATGGGTTTCGATACGGGGCGCGGAACTATGGAAATGTATTGCTTGGAATTTCACTGATGGGATTGGTGCTTTTCATTTTTGCCCAGCCGATCGCGTGTGTTTTGAGTTACCAGGAAGTGAACTTTATGAGAGAACCCGCACTGGAAGATTTCCTGGATAAATTCGCGGATTTCATCAAAAACGTATCCCGTTATTATATTTCAGACTTTTTAGTTCCGGCAAACATTGCCCGGCAAATTGTCTATGTGGTCTTCATCCTGTTCTCTCTTCCGTTCTTTGTCATTATGATGGGATTCATGTTCTTTACGTTCCAGGAACAAAATCAGTCAACAGGTTTGAGAAAACAATTTGCCAACTTTGGAAAACGCAAGCGTTACCAGGAAACAGTTCTCGATTTTGATTAAGTTCCTGCTACATATTGTCCTGATCTGTTCTCCATTCTTCCTTTTGGCCCAAAAAAAGGAAAAGGAAATCACTACGCGTGAAAAATGGACCCAGATCCGCGAAGAACACGGCTACAAACAATCTGAAAAGTACAAAGGACCGGAATCGGATTATTACCAAAGCCCTACTTCCATCAATGAATCGTATTCAAGTGGTTCCGGAAGTCCGAATGGAACAACGAAACCTTATCAGGGAACTCCCTATTCCCCCAAAGACCTGGAACACGGGAAAAGCGGAAAAGAAGGAGACGGCGGAACCGGAAGCATTGAGGAAGATCCGAATATTGAGCCTGCCGAATCCGTAGATGTCCCGGAATTTGATGCGCCGAAAGGCCCGAATGTGGATGCACCGGATATTTCCGTGAACTTCTGGAAGTGGCTTGGAATTATTTTATTGGTGATTGCGCTGGCTATTTTGATCTACTACATCATCAAAAACAGAAGTCCGCGTGTGAAAACCATCCCGTTTGAAGCACTGGTAGAAGACCTGAATCCTGCGGAAATAAGCAAAACCGAATTGGAATTGCGTTTGGAAGAAGCCACTGCCGCGGGCAATTACAAAGAATGCGTGCGGATCTATTTCCTCTTTGCCATGAAAGAACTGATCCAGCGAAAATGGATCTTCTGGAAAAAGGAAAAAACAAACATGCACTACATCATCGAAGTACAAGGCAGACCGGTTTCCAGGGAATTCGAACAGATCGTTTCTATCTACGACCTGGTTTGGTACGGTGATTATTCCATTGATTCCAACAGTTACCAGGTCATTGAACCACAACTGAAAACAGCATTCCAAAAAATTGAAAAAGCGTAATGAACAAAAAAGTCATCATATCATTTTTGGCATTTGCGCTGTTTATCGGTTTGGTTATCTGGTTGTTGGACAATACCGGGGGCGGCGCAAATCACACACGAAAAAGATACAGTTCGGATTGGAAAAAAACCTATGAATTGAAGGATGAAAATCCACGGAACATTTCCTTTTTCATGGAGTTATTGGACGTTCACGTAAAAGATTCGATCTACAACCTGAAGTATTGGTCGGATATGGACAGCATTCCGAATCACGAAGAAGCAACCTACCTGTTCATTGGGAATGACTTGGGAGCACCCACGGACTATTACGATTCCATCATGCATTATGCAGACAGCGGTGCAACGGTTTACCTGAGTTTCAATCACCTGACAAGCAATTTATACGATCGTCATTTTGAAGAAGGTGCTTTCTACTGGGATTACAGCAAGGTACTTTTTGCCTGGATCGGTGACACAACGCTTCCGTTCTACCATGTGTACGAAAACGATACGATCAATGAAGACTGGTATTCTTTTTCCGAAACAGAGATCATTGATACCAACTACCGTTCCTACCTGTTTGCAATGAAACATCCCTTTGCATTCTATGAGAAACACCACAAAGGAAAAGTCCACTTTCACAGTATCCCGAATTTATTCGAGAATTACCAGGTCATTCAACCGAACGGATATGCGCATGCACGTATTGTGCTGAACAAAATTCCAAAAGATAAACCGGTCATTTTCCTTACCTGCGGAATCAATGATTCCAGCCAGCCGATCTCTGTCTACGAAGACGAGGATACGGATTCGGACGGAGCGGAGAAAGAAGATACTTCCCTGATCCAGTTCATTCTGAAGAACCCGGTTTTGCGACTCGCATTCTTATTATTGATCGTCCTGCTGATCCTGTATGTCTTCTTCCGGGCAAAACGGAAAGAAGAAATTCTTCCGGGATATACTCAGAAACGGAATATGTCCTTGGCATTTGTAGAAACACTCAGTTCGATCTATATTTCACGCAATTCCCCAATCGGTGTGTTGCAGGTGATGCGCAAGAATTTCTATTCGGCAATCAACAGGCATTTCTACGTGGACCTTTCCCGAAAAGAAACCAGGGAACAGAACCTCGAAAAGCTGATTGCAAAAGTCCCATACGATTCAGAGAAACTCGTAGATCTTGTCAATAGCCTGGATTCCCGGAAAAACCATGTGGACAACCGTCACCTGGGCGCTACTTATGCAAAAATCCGTGCATTTTATATCGAAATGGGAATTCTGCATCCGACAGAACACTTTGTTGCTTCCGATAAAGAAGTGAACCTGGACAAATCCATCTGGATCGGTGCACTCATTCTGCTCATGGGATTAATTGCATTGATACGCGGACTGTACCTTTTGTCATTGGGAGGAGGAATCGGAATGGTGTTCATTATTCCGGCCATCGTATTGATATACTTCGCATCCCGTTATATCCGGATCCCGGTTGCGAGCATCCAGACAGATCAAATCATTATTTACGGCCTTGTTGCCGGAAAACGTGTAATTTCACTGAACCAGACCATTCATTGTACGGTTGATAAATCACGCGTCATTTTCGAATGCGAGGACGGAAATACCTTTATAATACGCCAGGCATTGCTTTCACGAAGAGCCAAGTCGGCACTGAACCAATTTGTAGAATTCATTAAACTTCATAAATCATGATCCAGGAAGGAAATGACGATTTAGCGGCATACATGCCCAATGATGAAGGCAAGTCGAACGAGGCTGCTTCAAACAATCCCGCTCCGGAAGAAGCAAACCAGGACGAAACTTCGACACCGGTTGCTCCAAGCTTTGTGCAACGCGACCAAACCGAATTGCTTTGGGTTGCAGAAAAAGTAAACCGCGTACGCGAAGAAATGCGCAAATATGTGATCGGGCAATCCGAAATGATCGAGTTGCTGCTTGCAGGGATCTTCTCTAACGGACATATCTTATTGGAAGGTGTTCCGGGAGTTGCAAAAACCTTGTCTTCCAAAGCATTGTCGCGGGTACTTCACGTAGATTTTTCGCGGATCCAGTTCACACCGGATTTGATGCCATCGGACGTGATCGGTACTTCGGTATTCAGCATGAAAGACAGTGAGTTCAGTTTCAAAAAAGGACCGATCTTCTCCAATATCGTACTGATCGATGAGATCAACCGTGCACCGGCGAAAACACAAGCCGCTTTGTTCGAGGTAATGGAAGAACGCCAGATTACGTATGACGGAACACGTTACGAGATGTCATTCCCGTTTTTGGTGATTGCCACGCAAAACCCGGTGGAACAGGAAGGAACATACAACCTTCCGGAAGCGCAATTGGACCGTTTCCTTTTCAAGATCAAACTGGATTACCCGACATTGGACGAGGAAACATTGATCTTAACGCGCTACAAAGAGCAGATCCAGGCTCCGGACCTGGCAAGTATCGCTGCAGTATTTACAGCAGATGAATTGCACAAAGTGCAAAAAGTGGTCGAAAAAGTGATCATTGAAGATCGTTTGATCCAATACATTGCTCAAATCGTGAATAAAACCCGGAACCATTCCAAATTGTATTTGGGAGGTTCGCCTCGTGCTTCGCTTTCTATTTTGAAAGCGGCAAAAGCGTTTGCAGCAATTCGCGGGCGCGACTTCGTGACTCCGGATGATATTCAATTCGTAACGACACACGTATTGAACCACCGTTTGATCCTCACTCCGGAAGCGGAAATGGAAGGAACCCAAATGGAAGAAGTGATCCGAGAAATCGTTCAAACAATCGAAGTTCCACGTTAATGAAGCTGCTCGCAAGTATCCATCTCACCCGTTTCTTTTTCCTCGCAGCAGGAATAGGAATTGCATTGGTTGGAGGAGCATTTTTTGTTCCTTTCCTCGGCATTATCGGCAAAACGATCTTGTTTGTGCTGTTATTTGCCCTGGTACTGGATGTATTACTTGTGAACCTGTATAAAGAACCGATCCGTGTTCAGCGCAAATACCAGGAACGCATGAACCTGGGCGACGAAAACAAGGTCGTGGTTTCCGTTCTGAACCAAACCGCACAACCCTTGCAGGTAGGAATTTACGAAGGGTATCCTTTGTTCATGCAAAAACGGGCCGCTGTCTGGAACGCCATTCTTTTACCCAAAAAGACCAAAGACTTTCACTACTCATTCACGCCGACCGAGCGTGGAGAATACGAATTCCGGGATGTGGTGATCTTTGTTCGCTCTACCCTGTTCCTTGCGCAACGCCGCATCGTGATCCCATTGGCAGAACGCATCGAAGTGTATCCGTCCGTATTGCAGATGAAACAGTACGAATTGAAAGTCTTCAACCAGCAGACCATTTCACAAGGGATCAAAAAAGTACGCCGCATTGGGAACACCAGCGAATTTGAGCAGATCCGGAATTACGTGCAGGGCGATGACCTGCGCACCGTGAACTGGAAAGCAACGAGCCGCAAGAACGAACTGATGGTGAACCAATACCAGGAAGAGCGTTCGCAGCCGGTTTATTGCGTGATCGACAAAAGCCGCCCGATGCAACTGGCATTCCACAAAATGACCATGCTGGATTACGCCATCAATTCCGCCCTGGTATTCACCAATATTGCCTTGCGCAAAGGCGACCGTGCCGGTTTGATCACTTTTTCAGACAAAATGGGAGCCATCGTTCCTGCCGAACGCAACCAGGGACAGCTGCGTCGCATCCTGGAAAGTTTGTACAATCAGAAAACGCTCTTCAAAGAAGGAAACTTCGAATTGTTGTACCAAACGATCCGCAAGCAGGTCAAAACGCGTTCCCTCCTATTGCTTTACACCAATTTTGAAAGCGAATTTGCCATGCGTCGTGCCTTGCCGATGCTGCAGCGCCTGAACAAACGCCATGTGCTGGTGGTGATCTTCTTCCAGAACAACGAATTGCAGGAATTGGCCCAGCAGCCGGTCCACACCCACAAAGAACTGATCGAAGCAACTGTTGCCGATAAAATGTCGAACGTGAAGTGGAACATTGCCCGCGAGCTGCGCCAAAACGGGATCCAAACCATCCTTTCCAAGCCGGAAGATCTGTCGATCAATTCGATCAATAAGTATTTGGAGTTGAAGGCGAAGGGGGTGATATGATGAAAAACAATTAGTGGCAACGAAAAATAGCAAAAATGAAAATTTCTTTTTTAGGACAGGGATTTGAAGATAAATCTGTTGAAGCTGTTGGAAATCATTTAATGACTCTTTTAAGCCAGAAAAATTTTCATTCGTTTACTGGAATATCAGCCTTTGCAAGTGAATCAGGCGTTTATGGTTTATCCCATTATTTAAACATCGCAAAAAACAATTTTCAAAATCTCAATTTAATTGTTGGAGTAGATTTGGAAGGAACCTCCAAAGAAGCCTTGGAAGAAATTCTTTCTCTTAATATCAATAGTTATATATTTTATCAAAAAGAGCGGCCCATTTTCCATCCTAAAATCTACTTATTTGAAGGGGAAAAAGATTTTAAATTAATTATTGGTTCATCAAATTTGACACATGGAGGATTGTTTACTAATGTTGAGAGTTCTATGCTCATTGAATTTAATTCAACTGATAGAGATGGTCTAGCTCTACTATCCGAACTAAAGCGATATTATGGATCATTGTTTGATTTTTCAGATTCCAATCTTTTTAAAATTTCAGCTTCATTAATCGCTGATTTTTATTCGGATGGCATTATACCGGATGAAGTAACCAGACGGAATAATTTTCATAAAAAGGCGATTTTAGCAAATACAGTGGCAAAAAAAGTAGTTGTCTCAAAAAGGGTGATCGCAAAAGTACCTTCTGCATTTCCAAAAAAGCCAAAAAAAGCCAAACCAACAACTACTGTTATTCCTCAAACCATTATTAACCAGCCAGTAATACTTTCAACGACTCAAACACAACCAAAACTATTGGTGTGGCAGAAATTATCACTTAGCCAAAGTGATGCTCAATTTGTACCAGCGGGTACAAATGGAACTGGAAATCTAAAGTTATCGCAAGCAAGATTTAAGTTAAATAATTTATTGATCAATCATAATACTTATTTTAGAAATCAGGTTTTCCAGCACTTAAGTTGGGCTAGAACAAAACCTACAAGCACTACTTATGAAGAAACTATCTGTAATTTTGACATTACGATCTTGGGAACTTCTTATGGCGTTCAACCTATAAAACTTAGTCATGATCCTATAAGAATTTCAAACCAAGCTAACACACCATCATGGCTTCATTGGGGAAATACTCTAATGTCAATACTTCAACAGAATAATATTACGGGACATACTTTAAATCTATATCAATTAGGGAACCAATCGTTTTCAATAGAAATCATCTAATTAATTTTGACAACTTTTCCATTATTCTCTTGCAAATTCATTTTACATTCTTAAATTTGGACTGAAGTTGTCCAAAATGAAAACAGAAAAAACTTTCGGTGATACCATCAAAACCCTTCGTGAAGAGAAAAATCTGACCTTACGCGAGGTTTCGGAATATTTGGATATCGATACCTCCATGCTAGGGAAAATTGAAAAGAACACTCGCAAACCAACGAAAAATTTAATCACAAAATTTTCAAAACTTTTTAATGTAAGTGAAAAAAATTTAACGATTGAATTCCTTAGTGATAGTGTTGCTTATCAAATAATGGACGAAGAAGATGTTGCAAGTGAAGTATTAAAAGTTGCCGAAAAAAAAATCAAGTATCTAAAAACCATTAAACAACTTAAATAATGAAACTCATTACAGAAGCATCAGCTGAAAAGTTAAGAGGTGGTTTTTATACTCCAGAACCTCTAGCAGAATTTATTTTGAAATGGGGGATTAATGGATCAACAAATTCTGATATTCTTGAACCAAGTTGTGGTGATGGAGTTTTTATTGAACAATTAAAAGATTCAAGACTAAAATATAACTCCATTACAGCTATTGAGCTTGATCCAATTGAAGCACAG
>CBFGPJ010000013.1:0-14906 GCA_965650615.1 uncultured Fluviicola sp.
GCAAGTTGACAGAAGTCATTTCGTTTGGTGATCTGGAAAAAATGATCGCTGTTTCGGGTCGTTGTCAATTGGTTGAAAACGAATATTATAAAACGTATAGCCAACTTATTTCTAAGCCGAAGGAATGGAAAAAGTTTGAGAAGAATGTTCATTTATTCCTTGATTTAACGGAACGAATGACTGTCCTGGAAGCAGAAAACCAAATCTGGAAACAAGTTCCTTCCAAAAGTCAATTGGAATCCTGGGAGCAGGCAACTACATGGATCCGGCTTCGCAAACGAAAAAAGAGTATTGAACGCTTATTGAATGACCCTTCAATCCTTCCGGAAATTGCCGTTTCCAATTGGAAAAAGTATTTAACGGAAAAAGAAAAAGTTCAGGAGCTCGAGAGTTATTTCAGAGAATTGGGATTGGATCCGGGCAGACACGCCCTGGAAATGGGTATGCACTTTGCGACGAGCCTGGAGAAACAAAGCGGTTCTTTGTTAAGTGAAATTGCCGGCTGGACACAGGAAAAACGGATGTCAATTATTGCGCTGGCTCCAGATTTCGATCAGCTGAAATCCATTTTAACACGCTATTTTGATTTAAGCGATGAGGTTGTTCTAAGAGAATTCTTACTTCAAAAACAAGCAGATTTTGTGGAGTTGAGTGCTGTTTATGAAGACCTGAAATCGTTATCCCGTTTGTACTTCGGATTAATGGAGGAAGTGGATTCGTGGCAGGAAATGCAATCCTTAATTGTATTCAGCTCATTGAAGAAAATAGAATCGGTCAATCCGGAGATTGTTAAATTTTCAGGAGAAGCATTAAAAGAGCGCCTGGATAAACTGATTGAAACCGAGAATACTGAATTTGCTGATTTTGCCCGTTCACTTCGTATCCAGATCCAAAAGCAATTTGCAGCGTTTGAAGAACTCTTGAGAACACCCGCACAAAAACTGTCTGTTCCCCAAAAAGAGCTCAAGGCAAGATTAAAGAAAGGGAAATCATTGTTGGTGAAGGAATTCGCGAAAACCAGGAATCACATTACCATCCGGAATTTAATTGCAAGTGATGCAAAAGAATGGGTGCAATTGTTAATCCCGATCTGGCTCGCAACACCCAACCAGGTAGCAGATCATTTTCCTTTGGAAACAGCGTTGTTTGACCTGGTACTATTTGATGAAGCAAGCCAGCTTCCTTTACCGAATGCTTTGGGATCATTGTTCCGCTCCAGACGAGCGTTGGTTGCCGGAGACGATCAGCAAATGGCTCCGTCTTCGTATTTTGGTAAGAATTTCGGATTTCACGACTTATTACACCAGGCATCGTATTACTTTGAACGCGTACCGCTGCGACATCATTACCGTTCCGAATACCCGGAACTGATCCGTTTTTCAAACAAACATTTTTATAAGGACGAATTGATCGTTTATCCTTCTCCGCAGCGAAAACAAGTGCTTTTTCACCAGTATATTGAAAACGGGGTCTTTGAAGATCGGAAGAATCAATCAGAGGCAAAGGCAGTTGCAGATTATTTAGAAACGTTTAAAAATTGGGAGAAACAAACCATTGGAATTGTGGCGTTTTCCGAAGAACAATTAAAGACGATCTGGAACGCATGTTCGGTTCGGGTGCAGGAACTCATCACCATCAGACAAGAGGAAAACATGCTAAGCTTCAAAGCACTGGAAAATGTGCAGGGAGATGAAGCCGATTGCCTGATCATCAGTTTAGGTTATGCAAGAAATCCCGAAGGAACCTTTCAAATGCGTTTCGGACCTTTGAATCAAGCGAACGGGCACAAGCGATTGAACGTCTTATTGACTCGTGCAAAACAGGAAATGCATTTTTTTACTTCTGTAAAAGCAGCGGATTTTGAATTATCGGAAAATGAATCGGTGAATCTATTGCGAAGATTCCTGCAGGAACTGGAAGCATTTCAAACTTCAGGTAAGGAGTTGGTTTTCCCATATGGATTGGAAATCGAAACGATTGAAAATAATAAAGTCCGTTTCAAAAGCACGTATTCCCAAATTCCGAACGGACAAGATCTGGTCACCTTTCATCGCCTGATGAATCAGCGAGGGTGGAAAATGACTTATTAAGGCCAGAGAAAATGAAAACGAGAACGATGATTTATGTTCTCCTCATTTTCATTCTGTTTTTCATTCTGTTTTTTGTATATTGGACAGCTTAAAAAACTGAAAATGAAAAAACTACTCTCCTCATTGTTGTTCCTGACAATTCTAAATGTTTGTTTCGGACAAAGCGAATTGGCTTCAATTCAGCGCTACTTGCAGGACCATGCAGGTAAGTGGAACCTGAAGGCCACAGACTTTTCCACGCTTGAATTTGTTTCAAGTGCTTCTTCGAAAGCTTCCAATACCAGGCATCTGAAAGTGCGGCAGACTAAAAACGGCATTTCAATTATTGACGGTTTCGGCATCATTACGATCAGTGATAACCAGGTGATCCACGTAACGGCTAATTTTGTTTCTGTTTCGGAACCAGCGAATCAGTCGGCCTTGAGTGCAACGGAAGCAGTGAATGCGTCCCTGAGGCATTTGAACCTGTCAACTGCTGCATTGAAACAACTTCAGCAGAAGGGAAACAGTTTCCTTTTTTCAAAAGAAGGAATCTCGAAGGAAGATATTCCGGCGAAATTGGTGCTTGGTAATCACAAGGGGCAATTGGTGTACTTGTGGGATCTAAGTATTTGTCCGTTGAGTTCAGAACATTGGTGGTCGATGAGATTGAATGCGGAAACCGGTGAAGTGATTTTTCAGAATGATTGGATTACACATTGTTCCGCAGAGCATTGTTCTGATGAAAATCACCACATTGCTCAATCCATGATGGTTCCGCCGCCGCCGCCCGGAGCAGATCAATACAAAGTATATGCTTTACCGAATATCAGCCCGGCGCACGGAGATCGTGTTCTGGTGGTAAACCCTTCTGATGTGACTTATTCTCCTTTCGGATGGCATGACACGGACGGACTTGCAGGTGATGAGTATACGATCACTCGCGGGAACAATGTGTACGCTTCTGATGACATCGATAATGATGATATTCCCGGTTATTCCCCGGATGGAGGTGCCGCGCTGGATTTTGATTTTGCATACGACTCCCTGGTAGGAGTTCAGGGGAACCTGGATGCGGTAATCACCAACTTGTTCTACATGAACAATATGATGCACGACATTTGGGCACATTATGGTTTCGATGAAGAAAGCGGGAACTTCCAGGAAACAAATTATTCCGGTTCGGGATTTGGATTTGACCAGGTAATGGCTGATGCCCAGGACGGAAGCGGAACGAATAATGCCAATTTCGGAACACCGCCCGATGGGATGAATCCGCGCATGCAAATGTATTTATGGACGGAAAGCAATGTTCCGGACCTGTTGACGATCAATGCACCGGCAATCATTTCCGGGGCTTATAACTGTTCTACGGCAGGATTCGGGCCACCTGTACCAACTACTCCAATTACAGAAGATATCGTCCTGGTTATAGATGACGGAACAGATACAACCGATGCGTGCGGAGTGATTACAAACGGCGCAGCTTTGGCCGGAAAAATTGCCCTGGTGAGAAGAGGTTCCTGTACTTTTGCTGACAAAGTGATGGCTTGCCAGAATTTTGGTGCAGTTGCAGTAATTGTCATGAACAATACCGGTACAAGTACGCAGGCAATGGGAGGAGGAACCGGAGCAGAAACGATTCCAGCTATCATGGTTTCAAAACCAAATGGAGATGCTTTCGTGAGTCAGCTTAATCAGGGAACCACAGTAAACGGAACCATTGTAAATCCTGGTGATTTAACAGCTACTGATTCCGATTTCGACAATATGATCATTGCCCACGAATATGGGCACGGAATTTCAACACGTTTGGTTGGTGGAGCAGATAATGCAGATTGTTTGTGGAATGCAGAGCAAATGGGTGAAGGCTGGTCCGACTGGTTCGGTTTGATGATCACACAAGTTGCTTCTGACCAGGGAACGGATGGAAGAGGAGTAGGTACTTATGTTACGAACGAGCCGAACAATGGCGGTGGAATCCGCCCGGCACGATATTCCACAGATTTTGCGATCAACGATTATACCTATGGAAATACGAACAGCAATGCGTTGAGCCAGCCTCACGGAATCGGGTTTGTTTGGGCAACGATCCTATGGGATTTGAATTGGGCCCTGATTGATGAATATGGTTTTGATCCGAACATGAAGACAGGAACAGGAGGAAATAATAGGGCAATGAATCTGGTGATCGAAGGATTGAAATTAACCGCTTGCGGACCAGGATTTGTTGACGGTCGTGATGGAATTCTTGCTGCAGATCAAATCCTGTATGGTGGTGCAAACAAATGTTTAATTTGGAATGTGTTTGCAAAAAGAGGAGTTGGTTTTTCTGCAAACCAGGGAGATACGGATGATCGAAACGACCAGGTGGAAGCGTTTGATTTACCGGTGGAATGTACTTTAGGATTGACTGAGAATAAAGCTGTGGTATATGTGCAGGTTTATCCGAATCCAAGCAACGGAAAATTGACAGTTAAAAACAACCATTCAGAAATCAATGAGATTGAATTGATTGATTTGAGCGGAAAAGTAGTTTACACGAAATCTGTCAATGGAAACGAAGTGGTGATAGATATCAGCGCTCTGAACAAAGGGTTGTATTTGATGAAAGTGAAAACTCAAAACGGAACGGAAACTATCCGGGTAGAACGTTTTTAGTTCTTTTTAAATCGAATATTTTGCAAGAATCCGACGTGGTAAGATTGAACTTCTGCGTCGGATTTTTCTTTGGTACCTGATGTTACCTCAAAATACAATTCGTTTTCGGTCCATTCATAGACGGAAGTCAGCAGAATTCCTTCGACTTCAAAAACAGAAACCAGGCGTTTTCCGAAGAGATAAGAGTCGAGTTTAATTCCATAACCTTCGTCGATTTGGTAATAGTTTCCACCCTTATAAACCAAATGATAGTCTTTTACGATGGGATTTTTGGTCGACAGGTATTGCATTTTCCATCGAAATACGGAATCATCCTGTTGCCTGACTTCCAATATAACAGGAACGCTATCCGTCAAAGCACCTTCACTGTAAATATGCATGGTTCCCTTCCAGTTCCCGACACAGTGGAGACCAAAATTTTGCTGGGAAAAGGCATTTCCGGAAATCAGAACCATCAAGAAGACAATCCAAAGGAGTTGTATTGGTTTAATGCGCATCCAGCCAGTTATTTGCCAATTCCATTTCCACCTCCATCGGCACAGCCAACGAAACCGCAGTTTCCATTGCTTTTTTCACTAAAGCTTTCATGATTTCCTGCTCGTCTTTGTGTACGTCGAAAACCAATTCATCGTGCACCTGCAGGATCATTTTCGATTGGACCTTTGCTTCGGTCATTGCTTTGTCTACTGCTACCATGGCAAGTTTCACGATATCTGCTGCAGAACCCTGGATCGGTGCATTAACGGCATTTCGTTCCGCAAAACCTCTTACAACTGCATTTGCCGAATTGATATCCGGTAAATAACGTCTGCGTTGCATGATGGTTTCAACGTAACCGTTCTCACGGGCATTTTTCACCGCTTTGTCCATATAGGTTTTGATAGTAGAATACTGCGCGAAGTAGGAATCAATGATCTGTTTTGCTTCTGTTCTGCTGATTCCAAGATTCTGTGAAAGGCCAAATGCAGACTGTCCGTAAATGATTCCGAAGTTCACCGCTTTTGCTGCACTACGCTGATCTTTCGTTACGTCGTCCAGTTCTACATGGAATACTTTTGCAGCCGTCGCGCGGTGAATATCCACCTTATCGTTAAATGCCCGGATCATATTTTCGTCATTTGCCAACGCAGCAATGATGCGCAATTCGATCTGGGAATAATCCGCAGACATCAACTGAAAATCTTCCGAGCGGGCAATAAACGCCTTCCGGATTTCCTTTCCACGCTCACTGCGAATCGGGATGTTTTGTAAGTTCGGATTATTGGAACTCAAACGTCCGGTTGCCGTAATGGTCTGCATGTAACTGGTGTGCACCCTGCCGTCGATCGGGTCTTTCATTGTTGGAAGCGGGTCTACGTAAGTAGATTTCAACTTCTTCATTTGACGGTAATCCAGGATGCATGGAATGATCTCATGATCGTTCTTGTGCTGTTGCAAAATATCTTCAGATGTAGCATATTGACCTGTTTTGGTCTTTTTAGCTTTCGAAGAAATCTTCATGTGCTCGAATAGCACATCACCCAATTGTTTCGGAGAATCTACGTTGAAATCCATACCGGCCAATTCTTTGATCCTGATTTCAAGAGCTGCTGTTTCTTCAGCCAATTGTTTCGAATATGCTTCCAGGTGAGGAATGTCAATAGCGACACCTTCTTCTTCCATTTTTGCCAATACGGAAACCAACGGCATTTCCATTTCATAGAACAGTTTTTTCAAATGTTCTTTCTCGATCTGCGGTCCGAATAATTGTTTCAATTGAAAGGTAATATCCGCATCTTCACAAGCGTAGTCACAGATCGCTTCCGGTGGAAGATCTCCCATATTTCCCTGGCCTTTTCCTTTTTTACCAATCAGTGTTTCAATACTGATCGGAGTATAGTTCAGGTAATATTCCGCCAGGAAATCCATTCCTTGTTTGGATTCCGGCTGGATCAAATAATGAGCGATCATGGTATCGAAGAGCGGTCCGGCAAATTGAACTCCGTAGCGATGCAAAACCTGCATATCGTATTTCATGTTGTGAGCGATCTTTTCGATCGTTTCACTTTCAAAGAACGGCTTGAATTCATCAACAATTGCCTGTGCTTCGGCTTTGTCTTTCGGAACAGCTACATAGTACGCTTCACGTGCTTTGAAAGAAAAAGACATTCCCACCAGGTTGGCGTGCAAGGCATTTACGTCGGTTGTTTCTGTGTCAAAACATACCGATTTTTCTGCCAGTAATTTAGTCAGTAAAGCTTTACGTTCTTCTGGCAAGGTAACTAAATGATAGGATGGCTTTTCGGTTGCAATGGTCTTCACACCGCTTGTAGGTTGAGCTTGTTGTACTTCTACCAGGCTTTGTGTTCCGAACAGGTCCAATTGACCATTTTCATCTACTCCTGCTGAAGTAACCACAATTTCTTCCCCGGTAATTCGTTTAGCCAGATTCCGGAATTCAAGGTCTGTGAAAATGTCGAGAATAAGATCTTTATCCGGCTCCTGGTGCTTTAGTTCTTCCGGATTGAATTCTACCGGTGAGTCGAGAATGATCGTTGCAAGGAGTTTGGAAATGATTCCCTGTTCCTTGAAATTGATCATGTTTTCTTTCATTTTCCCTTTGAGAGCTTCCACATTCTCAAATACACCTTCCATGGACCCGTAATCGGCAATCAGTTTTTTGGCGGTTTTCTCACCAACTCCCGGAATTCCCGGAATATTATCGGCAGCATCTCCCCACAATCCAAGGATGTCAATGACTTGCATTGGATTTTGGACCTCAAATTTCTCGCAGACTTCTTTTACGCCCATTACCGTCGCAGGATCTCCGCCTCGTCCGGGTTTATAAATGAAAATATTTTCGCTTACCAATTGACCGAAATCCTTGTCCGGTGTCATCATATAAGTAAGGAATCCTTCTTTTTCTGCTTTTTTAGCCAGCGTTCCTATCAAATCATCCGCTTCGTAGCCTTCTACCACATACATCGGGATCCGGAATGCTTCAATGATCCGTTTGATCGGTTCGATCATATTACGAATATCTTCGGGCATTTCTTCCCGGTGTGCCTTGTAATCGGCAAAGTCCACATTTCGGTTCGTTGCACCTCCAGGAGGATCAAAAACCACCGCAATGTGTGTTGGTTTCTCTTTATTGAGAATATCGATCAATACATTGGTGAAGCCAAAAGCTGCAGAAGTATTTTGTCCTTTCGAATTCACGCGTGGATTTTTTGCAAAAGCGAAATACGCTCTGTAAATCAGCGCGAAAGCATCTAAGAGGAATAATTTTTTATCTGACTCCGGAGTAAGCATAATCTTCAAGAATTGTGAGGTACAAGTTTAAGGCAAATTCAGGAAATTTCGATCCGTTTTCCCTGAATGTTTTGAGTTTGATAATCCTCCCCATAATCGCCCTCCAAAGGGGGAAGCGCCAAAATTCTCTTTTGGAGATTTAACTTTGCTTCAAAAATCTAATATAGAAAGGTGTATTGTTCCTTTTGGAAGTGGATTGAAATCTCCCCCTTTGGAGGGGGACCAAGGGGGAGGATGTGAGAATTTGGTTTCAATAGGTAGAATTAACACTCTGAACTGCATAACTATTCAAGCCTCTTTGATTTTTTAGTTTTCAATTCACCGAAATTTGTAGTGTGTTCAGAGCCTTTAAATTAGTTGTTGCTTACGGGATTGTCTTTTTGGTCGGTTATCTCGGAACGGGTATTACATTGCATTATGTAAAACCTGAAGTGCGCATGTTGCCTGAATTCGTGGAGAACATCCTGGATGGCGGTGCAATTTGGAAGGTCCAATACCCGGAAGAATCCGATGTTTCCATGTTTGATCAGCGGACTTACAACCCGGAAGGACACGATCCGGAAGAAGCAATTTTGTTTACGGACGATTACAATTCGGAGAATGGCATTTTCTGTTTTAGAGGAAATGCTCAGCGCAATACACCAACTCGCGGTGTTTTGAAAGGAAAACCTGTAAACGTTCGCCTGGATTGGGAATTTATCACCGGCTACGACGGCAGAACAACCGAATATGGTTCCTGGGGTGGTGGTTCCGGATGGACCGGTCAGCCCTTGGTAGTAAAGTGGCCGGAGGCCATGGCAAAACGACTCCATGGAATTGACCCCGAATACCTCAATCAGCCAAATTTCAAAGAAGTGATTGTTGGAAGTTTGTGTGGTGATATCTACTTCATTGATTGGAAGACAGGGAAAGCAACGCGCCCGCATGTCACGATCGAAAACCCGATCAAAGGCACTGTATCAGTCGATCCAAGGATGAACGGTTTGTTGTACGTGGGGCAGGGAATCAAAAATGGTGAACGTTTCGGGTCATACATCTTCAACATGTTTACAGGAGAGGAAATTTTCTTCCGGAGCGGTTTGGACCCGAAAGCGAGGAGAAATTGGGGCGCATTTGACAGTAATTCGCTGATTGATGCAAAAACAGGATATTGGATCCATCCGGCAGAAAATGGCCAGATCTATAAAACCAGGATTGCTAATGGTAAAATGATTCCGAAGCCCTTTATTTTCAATTATCAAATCCAAAGACACCCGGATTTGGGAATCGAATCGAGTTTTGGTGCCTGGAATAACCTGGGTTGGTTCGGGGATAATGGCGGAAATGTATTTTGCCTGAACCTGATGACCATGAGCCCGGTTTGGTATCTGGACAATTACGATGACACAGATGCGTCGATGGTGGTGGATTTGCAGGAAGATAATCATCCTTATTTATTTATAGGGAATGAGGTGGATAAACAAGGAGAAACCGGAACGGCCCATATTCGCAAGATTGATGGAATTACCGGGAAAGAAATTTGGGATGTCTCCCGTAAATCGACCAATACAAAATTGAACGGACGTGTAAATTCCGGAGGTGTTTTGGCTTCGGTTTTACCTGGTAAGAAAAAGGCAAAGCAGCTGGTATATGGAATTTTCTCGAGGATTAACGGAACATTAGCAGGAGAATTCGTGGCAATCGATAAGGTTTCCGGTAAAGAAAAATTCTCCATTCCCATGGATTATTACAGTTGGGCTTCTCCGATTGATTTGTATGACAAGGAAGGGAATTGCTATATTTTCTTCACGGACGTTTACGGAACAATTTACCTCGTTGATGGTCTGAACGGTAAGATTATCGTCAAACGCAAGACGGATTGTGTCTGGGAATCCTCTCCTGTGGCCTGGGGAAATCGAATTGTTGTGGGGAGCAGGGGAAAGAAGATTGTGAGCTTCATAATAGACTAAAAGACATGAGACGAAAGACCCAAGACAGAAATCAGTCTTAAGTCTGCTGTCTTTTGTCTATCGTCTTCCTTGTTACTTTTCAAAACTTTCACATTTTCACCTCAATCAGTCAGCAACTAAAAATGTATCTTTGTTTTCAATGAAAAATTCGAATCGCCCACTCATTTTCGTAACCAATGATGACAGTCTTCATGCAAAAGGAATTGCTTCCTTAGTCGCTGTTGCTCAGGAATTTGGAGATGTAGTGGTAATAGCTCCTGATAAACCACAGTCAGGAATGGGTCATGCCATCACGATCTCACATCCATTGAGATTGTTTCATTCAGATATTTTTAATGGAATTGAATCTTACTCATGCAGCGGCACACCCGTAGACTGTATCAAGCTGGGAGTGTATGAAGTGTTGCATCGAAAACCGGACCTGATCTTGTCCGGGATTAATCATGGATTGAATTCATCGACGAACGTATTGTATTCCGGAACGATGTCGGCAGCAGTGGAAGGGGCAATGGAACACATTCCAAGTATTGGTTTTTCATATGGGGATTTTGATCCGGATGCCGATTTTTCAGCTCCCATGCATGTGGCAGGACAAATTATCCCGCAGATCCTGAAAAACGGGTTGCCGCAAGGGGTTTGCCTGAATGTAAACATTCCGAAAGGACCGCTTGAAGCATTGAAAGGAATCGAAGTTTGCAGACAAGCGTATGCATTTTGGGAAGACCGTTTTGATAAGCGGATGGATCAATTCGGAAGGCCGTATTACTGGTTAACCGGAACATTTGATTCGCGTGAAGATGCAACGGATACGGATTTACATTTTCTGGATCAGGGCTATGCTACGATCGTACCTACTCAATTTGATTTGACTGCTCACCAGACAATTGCTGGTTTAAAAAAGATATTCTAATGAAAAAAAGATTTAACTGGAATTCACGTGTAACGGTTGGAATGATCATCGGGGTTTTATCTCCGTTTCTATGTGTTCCGCTTACCATCCTGATTATTTCCTGGGCACAGCATTATTCCTTTTCCTTGTTTTGGGATCGGTTTTTTATGGATTTGAACGTCATGAGTAAATTTCTTTCACTTTCCATTATTCCAAACCTGATTTGGTTTTATGTATTCCTGAACAAGGAACGTTATGACCTGGCACGTGGAATTATTGTGGGATCCGGCTTGTTCCTTCCGTTTATTATTTACGTCAATTTGATCCGTTAAATGAGCAAGAAACTGTATATTATTTCAGGTGAGGCTTCCGGGGATTTACATGGAGCAAATGTGATGAAGGAGTTGTATGCGGAACAGCCTGACCTGGATATTCGTTTTTGGGGAGGAGATAAAATGCAGGCCGTCGGAGGAACAATGGCAAAACATATCCGTGATCTGGCATTTATGGGATTTGTGGAAGTATTGATGAATCTGCCTACGATCTTACGAAACATTCGGTTTTGCAAAGAGGACATCCTGAAATTTCAACCGGACGCATTACTGTTAATCGATTACCCGGGTTTTAATATGCGGATTGCTGAATGGGCAAAGAAAAACAATATCAAAGTCTATTATTATATTTCTCCAACCGTTTGGGCCTGGAAAGAAAACCGGGTGCATAAGATCAAGAGAGATGTGTTCAAATTGTTTTGCATTCTTCCGTTTGAAGCGGATTTCTATAAGAAATACAACTACGAAGTAGAATATGTTGGTCACCCGTTACTGGATGAGATTGAACAATACCGGGAACTTCCAAAACAAGAATTGGAGCTAACTGCAACAAACAAACCCATAATTGCTATGTTACCGGGCTCCCGAAAACAGGAATTACGGACAAAATTGCCTGTTATGCTTCCCCTGGTTGATCTTTTTCCACAGTATCATTTTGTCATTGCCGGAGCACCGAATATGGATCTTGCGATCTACAAAGAATTGATCGGTGACAAAAAAGTGGACGTTGTTTATGGACAGACATATCCTTTATTGCAGCAATCGGAGGCAGCAGTGGTAACTTCCGGGACGGCTACGTTGGAAACAGGCTTATTTGAAATTCCCGAAGTGGTGTGTTATATCGGAAATGCTATTTCTTATCAGATTGCCAAAAGATTGGTCAAAGTGAAATACATTTCATTGGTGAACCTGATCCTGGATAAAGAATCTGTTACTGAGTTAATCCAAAATGATTGTACTACAGAGCGCTTAGCGAAAGAATTGTCGCTCGTCATTAAAGGCGGAAGCAAGCGTGAGCAGGTACTGGAAGACTATTCCAAATTAAAAGCGTTATTAGGAAAAGGAGGTGCATCCAAAAAAGTTGCACAATCCTTGTTGAAAACTATTTGAGTTCGAACCGATTTCAGTTTGGTACAGAACTAATTTTGTAGGATGTTGCGCTTATTCGTGCTCATAGGGTTCTTTTTTCCGCTTTTCGTATTTTCTCAACAAATGCGGATCGGTGTTTTGCGCGATTATTCCGTTCAACGGATTGTCTTTGCCTATTCTGACGGAAGTTACAACGTGTTTGGGGATACTACTCAATTTACAACCCTGTTACCAAATGAATTTGTTGACTTATCAGTGACCGGTAATAACCAGATTTCGTTAAAGGTTGGAGTGAATGAAGTAGCAGTCGTATCAAAAGTACTTTTGGTAGCAACGAAACTGAACCAATCATTGGTTTATTCTACTAAAATACCAACGGTTAAGGAACGAAAGTACAAAGACGATGTGGAAATTACGGTCCAAAACGGAGCGCTGACAATTGTGAACCAGGTGGATATCAACAATTACCTGAGTGGAGTTGTAGAGTCTGAAGGTGGCGGAGGAAAAGAGATCGAATATTATAAGGTCCAGGCTTTAATGAGCAGGACCTATGCTTTGAAGTATAAAACAAGGCATCAGAAAGAAGGATTCGATTTGTGTGACAGAACACATTGCCAGGCCTATCACCATCAGTTGCGCCTAAACCCGATGATTGATACTGCTGTTCTGAAAACGGAAGGAATGGTGATGGTAGATCAGCAAAACCATTTGGTAGATGCTTACTTTCATGCCAATTGCGGTGGACAAACTTCCGAACCCGATTATGTCTGGAATAACAAAATTCCTTATTTAAGCACGTTTAAAGACACTTTTTGTATTTATACCAAACAAGCAACCTGGGAGAAACGGATCCCGCAGACAGATTGGATGAATTATCTGGTGACTACTTTTCATTATCCGGTAAACGACTCTGTTCTGGGGCCAATGATTTATACGTTCAACCAGGCAGACCGATGTGCTTTTTATCAATATCCCTGGTTGGGAATTCCTTTGAGAGATATCCGGGAACATTTTAGCCTGAAATCTACTTTTTTCAATTGTTACCCGGAAGGTACGGACGTTGTATTACGTGGCCGCGGATATGGTCATGGAGTTGGTTTGTGCCAGGAAGGTGCTATGAAAATGGCAAAATACGGGTTTAATTATGTGCAGATAGCCTTGTATTATTTTCCAGGGGTAAAAGTGGTTAATTACCAGGAACAGCAGTATTTTAATCAGCGGCCGAAGATCGTGGAACTGGACTAGTGCCTTCGACTACGCTCAGTCACCTGAGCAATGTGAGTAAAGGATACTGAGCGCAGTCGAAGTATCAATTATTTGTACGTGATCACAAAAATATCCTCGTCGTCTTTCTTGAATAATTTATCCTCTCTGGCCAGTTTTTCCAGGTATGAAAGGTCCTTGATCTGTGAAAGGATATATTTGGTGTCTTTCAGCTTTAAATTCATTGCCGATTGTGCAGAACGCAATTCGGAAAGCTTCTTGTTCTGATTGATGATGGTGAAGATATCCACTTCATCCAAGAACAAATTGTACACCATGAAAAGACAGAGTGCAAGAATGTATTTGTTCCTGAAAGGTGTGAGATACTTCTTCATATTCCAAAGTTAGGGTTTATTGATCTGCGTTTTCAAAAGAAGGATAGGAGATATCCTCTAAGTAATGTTAATTATTCTGGTGTCAGTTCGAGTAGTTCAACTCATGTATTCCCG
The DNA here is from genome assembly GCA_965650615.1 of uncultured Fluviicola sp. GTDB lineage: Bacteria > Bacteroidota > Bacteroidia > Flavobacteriales_D > Crocinitomicaceae > Fluviicola. Next base: position 13,993 of record CBFGPJ010000013.1, read on the forward strand.
ATACCCGATCCGCTATGCAGACGGACTCGAATTGACATGAGTTGAATGTATCGAGAACAAGCCAGAAGCAGAGGTTCAATAAACAAGTAGGGGCGCGATTAATCGCGCCCCTACTTGTTTATATTTTTCAATATCAATTGACGATCTCGTCGTATTTCGCTTTGAAATCTTCATTTCCTTCGTACCACTGAGCAACTTTACCCATTACGGCTTTTGCTTTTTCAGTTTGCTTGGCACTTATGTAACATTCTGCCGTTTGGATTACTCCCATCATCAATAAATCTTTTTCGGCTTTAGACCACTCGGAAATATCCGTAACGGATTTAAGCATCGTTTCAGCTTCTTTCCACATGGTATTCGCACCTCCTTTGTCAGCGTTGCGGTATTTGCAAACACCATCCAGGTATTTTGCCCCGATACTGCTGATGTTGATCTTGTAATATTTCATGACCCAGGTTGCAGCTTTCTTGTAGTCAGGGGCTTCCACTTCATTTCGAATGGTTTCTACCAAACTGTTTTTGAATTCATCATAGAACTCTGCATATTCACTTTGAACACTGCCGTCTTTATCGTACTTGATGCTTTTTCCAACTTCCCCGATTGCTTCTTTGTAAGCATTCTTATATTTCTCGTCATCAGAACCACTCAAGGAAACTTTGTAAAGACCTCTGCCCATCCACATGTGTGGCAACGCATCGCTCTTTGTTTTGTCGTTCATGGTATATTTTTCAGACGCACGAACCAGTTTTTCGTAGTCGCCATCTGCATAAAGGATGCGCAAATCGTTATATTCCGGTGCTTGTGCAACCAGTAATTTGGTAGTAAGTAGGGCACCAATTAGAACAAGCTTTCTCATAAAATTTAATTTCGTTGAATGGGTAAAACCAATAACTATGCCGAATGTACGAAAACTT
>CBFGPJ010000014.1:0-14632 GCA_965650615.1 uncultured Fluviicola sp.
TTCTTTCGATTAGATAATAAGTGGCTGATTTGGCCACTTTTTCTTTTTCTGATGAGTTATGTCATCCTAAGAGCACTTTTTGTTGAACCCCTTTTTGATGAATTAGCCACACTTTACTGGTATATCCAAACCGGTTACCTTCCAGGACGAGGAGCAACTATGGATGCCAACAATCACATCCTGAATTCATTGATCTCGCACCAGTTCTTTCGTTTGTTCGGAGACCATTTCTTTGTTTACCGCCTGTTTTCAGTTCTCACCTTCCCCATTTATTTTTTTGCGGGCAGAAAGTTTCTCCTAAAGACCAAAAGTTCTTTTTCAATTCTAATCTTCCTGGCACTCATTTCCGTTCACTGGATCTTCGATTATTTCTCGTTTTCCCGAGGTTACGGTCCTTCACTCGCTTTCCTGATCCTCGCTTTTTACCTCATTCAACGCTGGTTTGAAACTCAAAACATCCGTTTCTACCTAGCGGTTATTTTCTCTTTTACTGTGGCGCTGCTTTGCAACCTGAGTTTACTGATCCCGCTCGTAATCATTTTATTCTACCTCATCTTTGTTTCCATAATTCACGGGAAGCAGTTCACTGTCCGCCAGCTTGCAGGATTCTGGATTACGACTTTGTGCTTTATGACCTTTTTAGTTCCTGTTTACATCTATATCAACAAACTGAAAAAGGCCGGTGCACTTTGGTGGGGAAGCAAAGAAGGGTTTTGGGAAGTTACCGGAAAATCAATCAGTAAAAACATATTCTTCTCCGAAAGCGAGGTACTCAAATATGTATTGGTTTTATGGATTGCCTTTATCGCACTAAAACTCCGTAGTCGCTGGAAGAATTCGGGGCTCAAAAATTTAGTGTTTGATCCTTCCTGGTGGATCCCGCTTCTATTTACGATCACTCTTTTGAGCATAGAGATCAGTTCAAAAATATTAGGTGTTAATTACCCGATGGACCGTGTGGGAATGTACCTGGTTCCTTTATTCATGCTTTCGGTAGGATTCAGTATCCAGCAAGCACCCGTTCTGCGCTGGTGTCTGCTGCTAATGCTTTATTTTCCAATTTCCTTTGCTTTTAAAATGAATTTGGACACCTCTGTTTTCTCTCCGGAAGACCGTATACATAGAAGCTTCTACCGGGAAATCCTCCGGAAAGTTCCAACTGATGCTTCCCTGTCAGCTGATTATGTGTCACAAGCCAGTTACGCGTACCTTGCACGCAAAGAAAAAATACCTCATGTAGCTACGGATTACTTACCCGAAGATTCTCTTACCAGGGGAGATTACCATATTTCATGGGTCGAAGCACTAAATTGGCCGGATTATTCCTGCATGTTGCAAGATCCGGTAAGTGGGACTCGTTTGTACAAACGGAACGCTTTATCTAAAAAACAAGTGGTCCTGGATACGGTTATTACCCGTGTGAAAAGTAAGAATTCCGTGATTCCGGTTCTGGATATCAACTTGAATGACTTCATCGGTGAACATGTACAAACAACAATAGACGCCAACATTCAGCTGGATAAATACTGCCTGGACCTGAACCTCAGACACGAAATAGAATCCCAAAAAGGGGCATTCAGAAGAATTGATAACACCCGTTTTAACTGGTATTTTGGAAGAAAAACAGGCTACCGGTTCCACTACCCCAATCATCCGTTCCTCGTGCTACAGGAAGATCGGGTCTTGCACATCCGTTTTTACAATGATGATCACAATACCGTAAATCTTTCAGGGATTCACGTTAAAATCCTTGTTGTAACCAAAAAGTGAGATAAGAAAAAGCGAAAGCTTTTGATCTTAGTCCCGAAATTTCGGGATTAGTGCAGCTATTATTTATTGATTGCAAACGAAATCATTTTACATTTGCATGAATCCAAACGAAAAAACAGGACTATTTTGATTCAAAGAAACTCCAAAACGCAACTCATTACCTGGATCCTCTTTTTGGGTTTATTGATCTACGCTATTCTCAGGGCCTGGATCGTTGAACCGATCCACGATGAAGTAGCAACCTATTTTCATTACATTGAAACAGGAGAGATCAGAGGTGGCCGTTCGTTGATGGATGCCAATAACCACTTGTTCAACAGTTGGCTTGGCAATCTTTCTTATCGTTGGTTCGGAGAATCTTTTTTCCTTTTCAGGCTTCCGGCGATCTTTTGCTTTTGCATTTACTTCTGGTCGAGCAGAAAGCTGACACATAACCTGAACCTGGGTATTTGGGGTGAACTTTGTTTTGCAGCACTCAATACGATTCCATGGATCTTTGATTATTTCAGTTATACACGAGGCTACGGACTGGCAATCGGATTTTTCATGGCGGCACTGTTACAGTTGTCTTTGTGGCTAAAAGCAAAACACACCGGTCATTTGATCCTGCTCCTGTTATGCCTCTATCTGGCCGTACTTTCCAACCTGACATACCTGATTACAAGCCTGATCCTTGTGACTTATATTGTTTTCATCACACTGCTTTATTCTAAAAAAATTGGGGTTAAAGCACTGGTATTCCATCTCTTTTTGCTCCTTGTTTTCTGCTTTTCATTGATTCCGCTGATCAATTTCAGTTTTGAATTAAAGGAAGCCGGCGCGTTGTATTATGGCAGTCTGGACGGACTTTGGTGGGTAACCGGGAAAACACTTTCCCGCTATGTTTTATTTTATGATGCAAACTGGCTTCGCGTGGCGTATTTACTGATCGGGTTAATCGGTGCTGTGATCCTGTTCCTGCAATGGAAAAAAGAGTCCTGGCTTCAATTTCTTACCGGCACGTCTTTTTGGTTATGCATGCTGATCGCCGGAAATATTTTTGCGATTCTGTTCCTGGCAAAAGTCATGAAGGTAAATTACCCGGAAGACCGTGCCGCAATGTATCTGATCCCATTGAGTATTTTGGCTTTGACTACGTTGTTTGCTCAGAACAGGGTTTCGAAATACTTTTTGATCGTGCTCTTGTTTTTCCCTCTCAGCTTTATCGCAAAATTGAATTTAAATACATCGGTTTTCTCACCGGATGACCGGATGAGTACCGCATTTTATCAAGCCGCCGTAAAAGGCCTGAAACCAAACGAAACCGTGAGTATTTATCCGATTCAACAGTTAACCTTTGCTTATTTTGAACGTACGAACTCAAATCACCCGGTAAAACATATCGGAACCCTTCAAAAAGATTTCTTCCCGGGCAGTGATTTGATCCTTACAAAAACAACCTGGCTATTTCCCAAAGACGATACGAGTGCATACCGCATAGTAGCAAAAGATCCTGCAAGTGATTATATTGCTTTAAAACGGAAAAAACCTTTTAAACAAATCCATTTGTTTGATTCAATCGGAAAAACCAACAAATCCGACGAAGAGTTCATTCTATTTTACGATGGTCCGATCCGCCCGGAATGGAGGAACAAAGTCATCCAAATAGATCTGAAGGGTGATTTAAGAACTGATAAAGAACTGAATGATTTCAACATAGTAGTTTCCACCAATGATTCTTCGAATGTCAATCTTCGTTACGATTATCAGAACCTTCGCTGGTACTACGGAGAGAATGTACAGCAATTTAAATTGAATTATCCTTATACCGCAAAACATTTTCTCAGCGAAGAATCCCGATTGATTATTTATATTTGGAACCCGGAAAGAAAGCATTTCAGGCTTACGAATCCGAGCGTTCAGATTATTGAGTTAAAATAAATACATGGCACTAGATAAAAACGGAATAGCAAAACGCATTGCACAGGAATTAAGAGACGGTTGGTATGTGAATTTAGGAATTGGAATTCCGACATTGGTTGCAAACTACATTCCTGAAGGCATTGAAGTGGAATTCCAATCTGAAAACGGAATTCTGGGAATGGGCCCTTTTCCCTTTGAAGGAGAAGAAGATCCGGATCTGATCAATGCAGGAAAACAAACCGTTACTTTAAGACCGGGAGCATCTATTTTTGATTCGGCAACTTCATTTGCAATGATTCGCGGGCAACATGTTCAGTTAACCGTTCTCGGAGCAATGGAAGTTTCTCAGAACGGAGACATTGCCAACTGGAAGATTCCGGGGAAAATGGTGAAAGGAATGGGTGGTGCGATGGATTTGGTGGCTTCTGCCGAGAATATTATCGTTGCGATGATGCATTCCAACAGAGACGGCGAATCGAAAATATTGAAAGCATGTACTTTACCGTTAACAGGAGTAGGTTGTGTGAAGAAGGTTGTAACTGAATTGGCTGTATTGGAAATCAAAGACAATAAATTCCACCTGTTGGAACGTGCTCCCGGAGTGAGCGTGGAAGAAATTATCTCCAAAACAGAAGGAGATCTGGTAGTTCCGGATTTTGTACCGGAAATGAGCATCTAATAAAATTCCCTTTTTTACGTTATCCAGACATGATTCAAAAATTATCCATTCTTATTCCGGCATACAACGAAGGTCCAACCATCCATCTGATCCTGGACAAAATCAAAAAGGTACAGCTTGAAAACAACATTCAAAAGGAATTGGTAATCGTAAATGACTGTTCAAAAGATAATACAGTTGAGCGTATTGAAGCATATATCGCTGCAAATCCCGACATGGATATTCGGCTGTTCTCACAACCTTATAACCAGGGAAAAGGAGCCGCTATTAATCGCGCAATCCAGGAAGCAACCGGTGAATACATCATTATTCAGGATGCCGATCTGGAATATGACCCGGAAGAATACAACTTGCTTTTAAAGCCTGTTTATATGGACAACGCGGATGTGGTTTACGGGTCCCGTTTTATGGGCCACCAACCGCATCGTATTTTGTTTTACTGGCATTCGAAAGGGAATAAATTCCTGACAGGTTTGTCCAATATGATGACGAATCTAAACCTGACCGATATGGAAACGTGTTATAAGTTAATTCGTGCTTCCATTGCGAAGGATATTAAAATCAAGGAGAATCGTTTCGGGATTGAACCTGAAATCACTGCAAAACTGGCAAAACGTAAAGGAATCCGTATTTACGAGGTAGGTATTTCCTATTACGGAAGAACTTATGAGGAAGGAAAGAAAATCGGCTGGAAAGATGGCTTCAGAGCGATTTACTGTATCATCAAGTACCGCTTCACGAATTAATTATCAATTATAAATGGAAGAATTATCAAGAAAATGAATCCTCTTGATAATTGATAATTCCGGAATTAATAATTAATTCTCTTTGACCAGCTAATCGCGCGTTTTTCAACAAGCCAATAATAGCAGAAAGCAAACACGAGAGCTCCGATTATTGCTAATGTAATACACACCCAGGGATTCCAGTCAGTATGATTCTTGCAATAGAGCAGAAACATTCCACCTGAAAAGCCATGAGTAAGGTAAATGGAATAGGAAAATTGCCCGATTTTCTCGACCCAGCGATTTGTTATGGGTATCCAAATTAAAAAAACAATCCCTATGATTGAAATGACCACATCATCCATCGGGAAAACCAGGAAAAGAAAGAGCATACAGGCTGCAATCAGGGAGTAATTCATAATGAGCTGCCTGGATTTATAAATTTGGCAACAGGCGATCCCAATTAAGAAAAAGGGAACATTATGTACCAGGTCGATCGAATGATAATAATACGTCCCTACCAAACTCACAAACACAATTACTCCATAACTCCAATTGTTCTTTTTCATCAAGACGGCCAACAAACCGATAACGATGTAAAACAGGAATTCTACTTTCAACGTTTGAAAGATCGGGTTCATCCAGTTATATTGCTTAAACAAGTCGATGGTTAAAGTCGCATTTTGCAGAAGTTCATTCAATTCATATGAAAAAGGCCACTTCCAGATAAACGGGACAAGGCAAATCAAAAAAATGGTTCCCCAAAAAGGAGGAAAAATGCGCGAAATCCGTTTTAAAAGGTATTTCGGGTAGTGTTTGAAACCAAATGAGGCGTTGGTGAGTGAATAGTAAATAACGAATCCTGAAATGATATAAAACAATTCTACTCCTTGCGCGCCAAACTCAGAATACTTTCGAACGGATTCATTCGCGATCAATGGGCCATTTATATCAGCAAATGAAATAAAGTGGAAGACCATGACCATAAGCGCTGCAATGGCTCTCAGCGATTCGATATGGCCCAAATGTTTTTTCCCTTTTTCCAATGTGCCGCTAAAATAATCCTTTATTTTGGAGTGGGTGACCCAATATTGGGTTTTGGGGATTTCAACTTACAAAAAAACCCTGACGAAGCAAGCTTGTCAGGGTTCAAACGTATTTTATACAGATTTAGTACAATTCCTGCTTCAAAGCTGTACGGTAATCCTTGATTTCTTCTCTATTGATTTTATGCTCGGCATTTTTCAGCAAATTCAACAGGTACAAGAAGTTTTCCTGGTCTTCAATCTCCAAAGGATATTCGTTACCTTCTTCGTCTTCCTCGTACTGTGCCTGAACATCAAAATTATTTCTGTCCTGCAAAAACTCGTATGATAAACGCAAAACCTTCACCACCAATGGATCTTGTTCTTTCAAAGCTTGTTCACGCAATTCTTTCAAATCCTCCACAAGACCTTTGTAAGCAATCCCCTCTTTTTCCACTTTGGAAATAATTGTTTCTAATTTTTTATTGGCAATGGCCGTTTTCATACTTCACTTATTTTCAAGATTGTAACTACGTTGTGACAACTTTCAAGACATGCAAATGTAATGACTTATTAGCAGTAAAAACAACATCCGAAGTGTTTTTTTGCAAAATCAGCTCAATTTCGACCCATTCCCTGCTTTCTTTCAGAATTACAGTGTACACGTAGAACGAATGACTATATTTGTAAAAACAGAAAAACCAAACTTTTGCTAGATATTTTACTCAAAGGAATTATAACCGGATTTATACTCAGTATAATGATCGGTCCGGTATTCTTTCTTCTTCTGGAAACAAGTATCCGTAAAGGAATCCGTGCAGCAATCGCATTTGATATCGGTGTTCTCCTTTCTGATGTCATTTACATCGTTATTGCGCTTATTTTCTATTCGGAGGTGAGTAAAATAACTTCAGGGGAATACGGGCACATTATTTCCATTGTGGGTGGAATCATCCTGATTATTTTTGGTTTGGTCACTTTACTGAAAAAGCCCAAAGAAGACAAAAAAGAAGCCGAGCAACTGAATAACCAGAAAAAAGACCTGATTCTTTTGGGATTGAAAGGCTTTCTTCTGAATTTTGCAAATCCTGGAGTGATCTTTTACTGGATTACGGTAATTGCCCTGGGTGCCGATGGAAAAAAAAGTGCCAGCAATGCAATTGATGAAAGCACCTATTGGTACATTTTAATCATCATGATTACCTTCTTTTCCGTAGATCTTTTAAAGATTTTTGGCGCAAAAAAACTCAGACCATTCATTACCGAGAAGGTTCTGATCGGATTGAACCGCTTGATCGGCTTGATTATTATTGGCACCGGAGTGTTATTGGTAATCAAAGGTTTTCTTGCAAAATAGTCCTGTAACATTTCGTTTGATTATTCATTATAAAACAGAAAAACTCATTCAATTCCATGAAATTCGTTGGTATCCTTTTTTCTTTATTCTCTTTTACGCTGGCAGCCCAGGTTATAAACAAGGAAAACCTGACACCCAAGGAGAAAAACTATTATGACTTTCAACAAACGAAGCTGGAATCCATTGGGAGCTATTATAAGGATTTGCTGGGCGAATCCAGGGATAAACATGGAAAGTGGTTATACTATGACCGGTTTGGAACAGTGGTCGAGGAACGCAATTATTACCGCGGGAAACTTCATGGAAGAGTCGTCTCTTTTTATGCAAACGGCAAAAACAAACAGGAAGGTTACTTCAAAATGGGAGAACAGGACAGCGTCTTCCGGGAATGGAACGAAACCGGGAAATTAAGCGTTCAGGGAAATTACAAGTTCGGAATCCCGAATGGTTTCTGGGAATATTATTACATCACAGGACAAAAAAAACAGGTTGAAGAAATCATTGATTCTACAACATACCTGCGTGAATTCTGGATGCCCGACAGCCTGCATACCCAAAAAATAAAAAATGGGAATGGTGAATACCTTACTTTCTTCGACACCGGTATGGAAAAAGAATGGTACAACTACAAAAATGGGCTAAAAGACGGCCCTTTCGAAGAATTTTCCATTTATGGCTATATGCTGATCAACGGGAAATTCAAAAATGGTGAGAAGGACAGTACCTGGAATTTTTTCTATTATACCGGAAAAAAAGAAAAAATAAGCAATTATGTCAATGGGAAATTGGATGGCGAATACAAATACTTTTATGACAATGAGCAAGTAAACGTAGAAGGAAGCTATTCCAAAGGTGAGAAATCCGGGTTATGGACCTGGTATACCAAAAAAGGAACCAAGGACATGGAAGGCTCGTTTGATAACGGGAAGCAAAACGGAAAGTGGACCTATTGGTACCCGACCGGAGAACTCCGGAATTACGCTGAATACGATCACGACAAAAAAACCGGGACCTGGGAGTATTTTTACAAAGACGGAAGCAAATTTAAAAGCTCACCTTACGAAAACGATGAAAAGCACGGACAATGGGACACTTGGTATGAAAACGGGAACCTGCTCATGACAGGAAAATACGTGAAGGGAAAAGAAGAAGGAACCTGGGTGAATTATTGGGAAGACGGTAAAGAAAAAAACATTGCCACTTTCAAAAATGGCCTGTTAAATGGAACGTGGGAATCGTACTTCCCAACAGGAAAGCCAAATATCTTCGGAAATTACAAAGAAGGAGAGAAAACAGGTGAATGGACCAGCTTTTTCGATAATGGAAAACCAAAAGATGTTTTCAATTACAAGGTAGTTACCAAAAAATCGAAAATTGAAAACGGTCCGCTGAAAGACTTTGATGTGAAAGAAAGTATCAAAGACGGACATGCTGTTTCATTTTCTCAGAAGGATTACAAAAAAACCGAGGAAGGTGATTACAAAAACGGCGAAAAGGACGGTGTTTGGTATACTTACTGGCCCGGAGGGCATATTCCGAGCAATACTACCACGTACAAAAACGGTTTGCTGGAAGGAAAATCCACCGAATTGGACCGAAGAGGAAACCTGGTTTCGGAAACCGAATACAAAAACGGTTTGAAACACGGGAAAATGAAAATCTACGACAAACGGGGCAAAGTAGTCAAAGAACTGGAGTTTGAGTTCGGACAGCAGGTTATAAAAGGCGCCGCCGGAAGCAATATTGAGTTTAGAACGAAATAATTCGGCACTTCGACTACGCTCAGTGACCTCATTGAAAAAAGAGCATTAAAAAGGTGACTGAGCGTAGTCGAAGTCATCTTTTTTCTTAAATTAAGTAAGAAAAGGCTCATGACAGACCAGGAATTAGGCATTTTCGGCGAACAAATGGCTCAAAAGTTTTTGTTGAAAAACGGATACTTTATTCGCAAACTCAATTACCGGTATTTGAAATTCGAGATTGATATCATTGCTGAAAAGGATGACAAAATTGTCGTTGTTGAAGTAAAAACCAGGCAAACTGCAGAAATCGGTGAGCCCTGGATGGCAGTGACCAAAAAGAAACAGCGGCAGATCATCTTTTGTGCCAACGAATACATCCAATCCCGGGATTTACCCAACGAAGTCCGCTTCGACATTATTTCAATCGTTCATAATCAGTTTCGCACCAAATTAGAGCATATTGAAGATGCGTTTTCGACGTGAGCACACAAAATTGCTCCCGCAGAAGAACGCGGAAGAACGCAGAAATTATGGAAAAATGTATCTTTTGAATCTTAATTGAAAGGAAACTATGAAACTTCTGCTTTTAATCCTTGGATTATTTATCAGTATCACAGCAACATTTTCGCAGGAAGAAGATGAATATTTCAGGGAAGATTCTCTTCACCTCACTCAATTTTTGCAGCAAGTAGATCACATTGACCTATGCGAACTAGGCTGGACTTGCTATATGGACTCAGTACATGTTGAGGAAACAGAAGAAAAAAAATGGATGAAAAGATGTTATCTAGGCGGTGCTATTCGATACCCCAACATTGATTATTCCAAAATAGATTGTAAAAAACAGGCTTTCAATAAAGAAGCTTTTTTTAAAGTACTCATTTCAAGTACAAACAATACAACTTTCGTTAGAGGCATGTGTTATGAACCAAGAAACGGAATACTCTTTTTTGATAAAGAAGAAAACCTTTTGGGTTATTTGGAAATCTGTTTCGCATGCAGCAATTGTGAAACTCTAAGCAAACTTGGCGGTATGAATTTCACGTCCGAACAATATGTTGAATTAGAATACCTGTTCAATCAAAACGGACTAAAAACGGAATCCGAATGGTAAGGAAGAAAAAACCTTCTCTTATCAATTTTCCCATTTCAATTCTCAATTAAATAAGTTGATTTTCAGTAATGTAACAAAATTGCCCGAAACGTCTTATCTTTGCACCGTCTACTGCGATAGTAAACATTAAATTCTGCTCGTGATGAACACAAGAAAAACAGGTACAGGGAAAGGCCGTACCACCACAGGAAGAGGTTCAAAACCTACTTCAAGAACCGGGAAACCGGCATTAAAAGGCGGAAAGCCTAAAAGTACTTCCAAGCCCGCATCTGCGGCTGAAGGATCTTCAAAACCTCATTTCAAACCGAAAGTTCGTAAAGGTGACCCCTTGCCTACTTTCAATGAAGACGACGTTCGTTTGAACAAATATTTGTCGAATGCCGGAGTTTGTTCCCGCAGGGAAGCAGATGTGTTGATCCAGACAGGTGTTGTTTCCGTGAATGGGGAGATCATTACCGAATTGGGATACAAGATCAAAAAGGGAGACAAAGTACAATACGACGGTGAAACAATTAACGCTGAAACGAAACGTTATGTGCTATTGAACAAACCAAAAGGATTCATTACTACCATGGATGATCCGCTTGGAAGAAAAACCGTAATGGGATTGGTTATCAATGCTTGTAAGGAACGAATTTACCCGGTGGGAAGATTGGACCGTGATACAACCGGATTATTGCTGTTTACCAATGACGGGGACATGGCTAAAAAGCTGACTCATCCGCGTTATGAAGCAACCAAGATTTACCATGTGGAAACGGATAAACCGGTTCAAAAAGAACATCTGGAATTGTTGATGCGTGGAATTGAATTGGAAGACGGACGCATTCAGGCTGATAAAGCAGAATACGTGACAGACGGAAAATCAGCACGTGAAGTAGGAATCGAAATTCACTCGGGTAAAAACCGCATCGTACGTCGTATGTTCGAAAAACTGGGGTATGAAGTGGTGAAACTGGACCGCGTTCAATTTGCAAGCCTGACAAAGAAAGATTTACCAAGAGGTTATTACCGCCATTTAACCGAGAAAGAAGTTAGCTTCCTTAAAATGACTAAATAAATCAACATGCACAGAAAGCTGTTATTCCTATTTCTTTTAGCAGTTATTGCAAACCCGGCTGATGCCCAAATCCGGAAGCATCAACGGAAGAGAAGTACCAATGCCGGTACACTTTTCTTCTATTGGGGCTACAACCGGACAGCATATACTCCGTCAACGATCCATTTTATCGGATCGGATTACGACTTCACATTGAAAGGTGTGAGTGCAACAGACAGACAACCGAAATTCGGAGCGAATTTGTACCTGAATCCGGTGAACATTACGATTCCTCAGTACAACTTTCGGGTTGGTTATTACTTTACCGAAAAGTGGGCATTGTCTGTTGGGGTGGACCATTTCAATTACGTGATGCGTCACGACAAAGAAGTTACTTTGGACGGTCATTTCGATATGACAGCGGATTCTATTTGGGATGGAAATTATAACCAGGAATCGGTTTTGGTTGATCCGAACCATTTCCATTATGAGCATTCGGGAGCATTGAACTATTTGAGAATTGAATTAATGCGCTCATTTGACTTATTGGAATTGGGAGATCGAAGACAATTTGCAATTACAGGAAATGTAGGCTTGAACTTAGGTCCGATGCTGACGACTACGAACTTTTTGTTTTCAAACGAACAAACAAATCGTTCAACAGCACTTTCAGGTTATGGAATCGGGGCAAATGCCAGTGCACGTTTGGAATTTTTCAAACATGTATTCATCCAGGCGGAAGGCGGATTGGCTTTCGCACATCTTCCGGGAGTAAAAACCCGGCCGAACGACCGGAACCAACGTGCAAAACAAGCTTTCGGTTTAGCTTCCGGAAATGTATCTTTGGGCCTGTTGTTTTACATCAAAACCAAGAACGGCTGTGATAGCTGCCCGCACTGGTAGTTTCGGCTACGCTCTACTACCGGAGTTTTCTAGTACAAAATTCCAGTAAAAGGTGACTGAATGCTTACGCAGGAGCTATAGCGGAGTCGAAGGCAGCTTTTGAACAAACAAAATAAATACTAATTAATAAAACAGACGCGAGATTATAAGTCCTAATATCTTAAAATCCTGAAGTCTTAAAATCATAGAAATGTCACAAGAATTATCAGAACAAGAAATCCAGCGACGACAAACGTTGCAACACTTACGCGATGCGGGAATTGATCCATATCCTGCAGCACTTTACCCGGTAACAGATTATTCCACTTCGATCAAGAACAACTTTGAAGAAGGAAAAACAGTTTGCCTGGCAGGTAGAATGATGAGTCAGCGTGTAATGGGAAAGGCTTCTTTTGCTGAATTACAAGATTCCGAAGGAAGAATCCAGGTTTACTTTAACCGCGATGAAATTTGTCCGGGAGAAGATAAAATGCTTTACAACGACCTGTTCAAAAAATGGCTGGATCTGGGTGATTTCATCGGGATCAAAGGTGAAGTGTTCAAAACACAGGTAGGAGAAGTTTCCGTAAACGTGAAAGAATTCCAGTTGTTGAGCAAATCTTTAAAACCGCTTCCACTTCCGAAAACAGATGCTGAAGGAAATGTACACGATGCGTTTACAGATCCGGAGATGCGTTACCGCCAGCGTTATGTGGACTTAGTGGTAAATCCGCAAGTGAAAGAAGTATTTGTAAAACGCACCAAGCTGTTTTCAGCTATGCGTAATTTCTTCAATGATGCCGGTTATATGGAGGTAGAAACACCGGTTTTACAGGCAATTCCGGGAGGAGCTTCTGCAAGACCGTTCGTTACGCATCACAATGCCCTGGATATTCCGTTGTACATGCGAATTGCAAACGAACTTTACCTGAAAAGATTAATCGTTGGTGGATTTGATGGTGTGTATGAATTCTCCAAGAATTTCCGCAATGAAGGAATGGACAGAACTCACAATCCGGAGTTTACAGCAATGGAAATCTATGTTTCTTACAAAGATTACAACTGGATGATGGATTTCACGGAGCGTTTGCTGGAACATTGTGCCATAGCAGTAAACGGAACCACAGAATGTACTTTCGGCGAACATAAAATCAGCTTCAAAGCACCATACAAACGTGTTACGATGCGTCAGTCCATTATTGATTTTACCGGTTTTGATATTGCAGGAAAGTCTGAAGATGAATTGAGAGCGGCTGCTAAAGGAATGGGCATTCCGGTAGACGATACCATGGGGAAAGGAAAGTTGATCGATGAGATTTTCGGTGAAAAATGTGAAGGAAATTACATTCAACCGACATTCATCACGGATTACCCGAAAGAAATGTCGCCATTGTGTAAAACACACCGCGATAATCCGGAATTGACCGAGCGCTTTGAATTGATGGTTTGCGGAAAAGAAATTGCAAACGCTTATTCGGAATTGAATGACCCGATTGACCAGCGTGAGCGTTTCGAAGACCAGGTACGTCTTTCAGAAAAAGGAGATGACGAGGCAAACGGATTAATCGACCAGGATTTCTTACGTGCATTGGAATATGGAATGCCACCGACTTCCGGATTAGGAATCGGAATGGACCGTTTGATCATGTACCTGACGAATAATCCTTCAATCCAGGAAGTATTGTTCTTCCCTCAAATGCGTCCTGAAAAAGTGATCAAAGTTGTTTTAAATGAAAACGAACAACTGATCTTCGATATCATGCAACGCGAGAAAAGCATGAATTTATTGACTTTGAAAGAGTCTGTGAATCTCAGCAACAAAGCCTGGGATACCAGCATCAAAGGCTTAACGAAACATGGATTACTGAAAGTGACCAAAACAGATGACATTCTGAATGTTGACCTGGTAGGATAATCCATTACCATATAGATTGAAATCCCTGGCTTGCTTCGGCAGATCAGGGATTTTTCATTTCACTCCAATTTGATAAACATTTCTATGCGTCTATGCTCCTATGTGGTTAATTCTCCTGACTGAGCTAGCGAAGTCCGCGATCAATTAACCCTCTATGGAAGATAAAACCTCGTGTCCTTCTTGTCTTCGTGGTAAATTATGTATCTTACGTTTCTATGTGGTTTCATTAATCACAATAGTACACTTAGCTCACATAGTTTCTAAATCATTCTCATTTTGAAAGATCATTTTTTGTTAAGAATTTATATCAAAATTGATAAATCAACAAAATTCTCACAAACTCATCTGAGCAAGCAACTATTTTTATCAAAGTTCAATCTATAGTCTTGTGAAACAATTGTTACGGGAAATACAGGTTTATTCAAAATAAATACTACCTTATTCCGAGTTTGCCAACTTGTAAAGCTACAAGACACTATTTA
>CBFGPJ010000015.1:0-14627 GCA_965650615.1 uncultured Fluviicola sp.
ATCTCTAAAACTTTTTTGCTTTCTGTTTAACTAAGTACTTGGGCTTTTCGAACATATGACCATCTCAACTCTTATTTTGTTACAGCAGATCCGAAAAAATTTTAAACTATTTTTCAAACGACTGATTATCCGTGTGTTACAATTGAAAAAAAATAATCGCCGGGTGGCTTAAAGCTCTCTTACAATCGTTAATTTTGCAATTCAATTTTCAAGTACATGTACAGATCACACACAAACGGCGAATTACGCGCCGCACACATTGGACAGGAAGTAACATTGGCCGGTTGGGTCCAAAAATCGAGAGATCTTGGAGGAATGACCTTTGTCGACCTGCGTGACCGTTATGGAATTACGCAATTGGCTTTCAACCTGGAGGAAAACAGTGATTTGTGTTTACAGGCAAGAAAATTGGGGCGCGAGTTTGTAATCCAGGTAAAAGGACTTGTAATTGAGCGAAGCAGCAAAAATGCAAACCTGCCAACGGGAGAAATCGAGATTAAAGTTTCAGAATTGAACTTGCTGAATGCAGCGAAAACTCCTCCGTTTACCATTGAGGATGATACGGATGGCGGTGAAGAATTGCGTGCTCAATATCGCTACCTGGACTTAAGAAGAAACCCGGTCCAACAGAAATTACGTTTGAGAAACCACGTTGCATTGGAAACCCGTAAATACCTGGATTCTAAAGGATTTTTAGACGTAGAAACTCCTTATTTGATTAAATCCACACCGGAAGGAGCCCGTGATTTCGTAGTGCCAAGCAGGATGAACCAGGGTGAATTTTATGCCTTGCCTCAATCTCCGCAAACATTCAAACAATTATTGATGGTTTCCGGTTTCGACCGCTATTATCAAATCGTGAAATGTTTCCGTGATGAGGATTTACGTGCTGACCGTCAGCCGGAATTTACCCAGATTGACTGTGAAATGGCTTTCGTGGAACAGGAAGATATCCTGAATATGTTTGAAGGATTGATCAAGCACTTATTCCAAACCGTTCGCGGAATCAATTTTGAAGGAAACTTCCCACGCATGACCTATGCCGAAGCAATGGCAACTTACGGTTCGGACAAACCGGATATTCGTTTCGAAATGAAGTTCACAGACCTGAAAGCACTTTCAGGTGGAAAGAATTTCCAGGTATTTGACAATGCAGAGGCGGTTATCGGAATTGCAGTTCCGGGAGCAAGCGAATATACACGTAAGCAATTGGACGAGATCACTGATTGGGTGAAACGCCCGCAAATCGGTGCACTTGGTTTGGTTTACGTGAAATGCAACCTGGACGGAACGTTCAAAAGTTCGGTGGACAAATTCTACGATGAAGCTGCATTGAAATCCTGGGCGGAAGCTGCAGGTGCGAAAGCTGGAGATTTGATCTTTGTACTAAGTGGCGATTTAGACAAAACACGCAAACAAATGAACGAACTGCGTTTGCGCATGGGAACCGAACTTGGTTTGCGTAAACCGGACGATTTCAAACCTTTGTGGGTGTTGGATTTCCCGCTTTTGGAATGGGACGAAGAAAATGGCCGATACCATGCAATGCACCATCCGTTCACTTCTCCGAAGCCGGAAGATTTCAACCTGATCGATTCCGAACCAGGGAAAGTAAGAGCAAATGCGTATGATTTGGCTATGAATGGTGTTGAATTGGGTGGTGGCTCTATTCGTATTCACGACAGAACGTTGCAATCCCGCATGTTTGAATTATTAGGATTTACACCGGAACAGGCGCAGGAACAATTCGGGTTCTTACTGAACGCATTTGAATATGGCGCTCCTCCACACGGCGGATTGGCTTTCGGGTTGGACCGTCTGGTAGCAACAATGGGTGGTTCGGATTCTATCCGCGATTACATTGCATTCCCTAAAAACAACAGC
This sequence comes from uncultured Fluviicola sp., assembly GCA_965650615.1. Classification (GTDB taxonomy): domain Bacteria; phylum Bacteroidota; class Bacteroidia; order Flavobacteriales_D; family Crocinitomicaceae; genus Fluviicola. The sequence continues at coordinate 1,885 of CBFGPJ010000015.1, forward strand.
GGAAGAGATGTGATGATCGATGCGCCTTCGGTGATTGATGAAGCACAATTGAAGGAGTTGGGGATTAAATTATAATAATTCTATTTTCAAAAATTATATCTGGTAGGGACGCGATGCATCGCGTCCCTACTTTTTATATAACAGTTTCTCTTAGGATCGTACGGAGTTTTTCCGGGGCAGTTTTTCTATAGTCTGTCAGATAGATCTCATGATGTGATCCGCCTTTACGGAATTTGTGGGTATCAATGAATTGCTTCAACACCAACAACGTTTCAAATTCCTTTTCGAAGGGCCCGACATGTAACATTTGTACCACTTTCTTTGCAGGCATTTCAAATAGTTCAACGTTCCTGATATAGTCCAAAGGCTTTTTAGCGTAAGCCTTGTCCTTTATTAATTCAATGGTCTCATTTTTAATAAAATCAGGTAACCTGATCAAGAGTCGGTAGTTCCACTCTGATCGGGGTATTTTTCCGGGTGCATCCTCCATAGAGATCTTCCCATATTTTTGCTCATCAAAATCCCACAAAGCTTCCAGTTTCGGTACAACAAAATCCTTCCCTAAATCCTTTGCATTGAACTTTAAACCGTAGGCTACAGGATATAATGCCGCTAAATGTTCTGCAAATAAGGCACCGTTGGGATCGCCTTTTCCAGTGATAGATATGTATCGCGCCGATTCAATTTCAAATAATTCTGGTTGCGTTTTTGCGGAATAATAACGCTTGTACTCTTTAGTCAGATCTAATTTTTCCATTCTAATTGCTTTTACAAGCCAATTTAAGGAATGCTACTGACAATCCTATGGCAGTCAGTATGCGAAGAAGTTATTTTTTGGAGTCAAATACGATATTAAAAATCACCCCGGCCAATATCAGCACAACACCAAGAATTAAATTCCAGGTAACACTCTCCCCGAAACAGCAAACGCTGATTAGTACAGCAACTACTGGTTCCAACGCACCCATAATAGACGTTGGTGTAGAACCAATGTACTGGATTGCATAAATCAAAGCGGTAATCGAAAAAACAGTTGTTACCAGGGCGAATAAGGACATATGAAGGATGAGACCGGTTGAAGCAGTCAAAGGTTCATTTACCAGCACCGTTTTTACGAGATAATAAAGAGCCGAGAAAAGTAGCGAGTAGAAAGTGATTTTCATACCCGAGACCTTCATTCCTGATTTGTTAACGATTACCATGTAAATTGCGTAGGACAGTGCGCATAAGATACATACCAGTAATCCCGGAAAGTTGATTTTCAAATCGGTCCCGTTTGTGCTCAATACCAGGATTCCCGAAAAAGTAATCAGCAAAGAAATAAAGGTAAAACGGGTAATCTTCTCCTTGAAAAATAAGGCTAAAAGCAAAGCCACAAATATCGGGTATACAAAAAGTACAGTGGAAGCGATGCCGGGTGTCAGCAATTCATATCCCAAAAACAAACAATCTGACGACAAACCGTAAAGGAGGCCAAGGATTAGCAATATGAGAAACTCAAGTCTATTAACTTTTAAAGATTCTCTTTTGTAGATCAAAAAAACCAGTAGAAAGCCTGCTGAAATGAAGAACCGGTAAAACAAGGTTGTATTTAATGGAAAATTCAATGCCTTTACCGGAAGGATAAAAAGAGGAATTAATCCGTAGGAAACCGCTGAAACCAGCGCCAGTAAATACCCTTTTAATTTCATGAATTCTCTTTACCTTTCTATTGAGTCCACAAAATTACTGGAAGATTCGATTTTCACCCGTTTTATTTCGATTTTCGCATCATCTTCAAATGGTAAGCGGCTGTATTTTTAAATCGGTTTTCATCAAGCGACAATTGAACCAGTTCCTTCGGGCGGAATTCATATTCCATCTTGCGCACAGAGTCACTCATATGTCCTTGTGAAAGGACGAGAATATCTTTTGAATCGACTTTCATCATTTTCCATTGACCACTGCAAACCAAGGTGGCATCTCCGTCCTCAGTCGCATTTCTGTATGTTTCGGTTAAGCGGAAAATACCGGCAGTATCTCCTTTTACAACCAAACGTTGCTCGATTCCATCACAGTCTTCACAAGGAATTTCACCTTCATAAATCCGAAAAACTTTGTAGTCCTTATCAGCAATGTACTTTTCTTCCTCTTTATTCACGGAAACGGTTCCCCCGGACTTTTTCTCATTCTCCCGGTGCTCAATGCAAGCACTCAGGATTACTACTGAACTTGCAATAAGGATCTGCCCTGGCAGATGATACGAAACAAGCCTTAACGCAGTTTTAGAAAGAGTATTTATTCGGTTTATCATCCCATTCAATTATTAATTTACCAACAGTTTTGCCTTCTTCCAGCAAACGGTGGGCCGTTCTTAATTCATTTTGTTTGTAGACACCACCTACAACCGGATGAATTTGCCCTTGTTTCACCATTTGCACCACTTCGTTCAGACACTGGGTAAGTACCTGTGGTTTGAAGTCAGCTACCTTAAGCATGTTTATTCCTATAATGGATTTAGAACGCATCATTAAGCCGATTGGTACAACTAAACCCATCTTTCTAACAAAATTAAGTGTTGAAAGGAGTCCCCACTTACCATTTGATAATTCAGAACCACCAAATAACACCATCCTTCCACCGGTTCCCAAAAGTGTCCAGTCTTTTTTGAAAGTTGTTCCTGCCACCGGGTTAAAGCTCACATCCAATCTTTCTGATCCTAAACGAGTTAAAACCTGTTTCTCGTAAGCTTCTTTCTTATAATTGATCACCTCATCGGCACCCAAATCGGTAACTAATTTTTCTTTCTCTTCAGAACTCACTTTCGCAATGACATGAGCTCCCTTTAATTTACACAACTGAATCAAGGCAGTTCCTACACCACCGGCTGCCGCATGGACTAAAACACGCTCACCGGCCTGTACATTTGCAGATCTGTTAACCATATAATAAGCTGTTACAAATTGGGTAGCAAGTGAGAGTGCAATTCCGGCATCCATATCATCAATAACCGAAACAGCATTATTTTCTGTAATCACGTGTTTGGAGTAACCTCCGAATCTGCAAAATCCAACTACCCGCTTACCGATCAATTCTTTGTTGCCTTTCTCCCCTACTTCAGAAATACGTCCGACAACTTCATAACCGATCACACAAGGCATAGGCGGAGCTTCGCGATAAAGTCCCAAACGCGCCATCACATCGGCATAATTTAATCCGAATGCTTCCACGTCAATGAGAACCTGATCGTCTTTTAATTCAGGTAAGCTAAGGCTTCTCAATTCGAAGGCAGTTTCAGCAATCCCCTTTTTTATCAAATGAAATGCTTCAGTTTGTTTCATATACAAATTTAAACTAAAAAGTGCGTGAGTCTGTCACGGTTTGAACAGGTGTGAGGAAAAAATGTTATTTTTAATCAAACTTAAATTTGATACAATGGCGACAACATTCCACTACCTGGTTCCGATCGATTTTACTCCTGTAACTGAAAACGCTTTGGTTTTTGCATTGGATGCGGCCAAATACAATAACGGCGACATTGTTTTACTGCACATCATTTCTCATTCGAATGAGCGTATTGCAGCTGAAAAGAGTTTGCACGATCTGGCTGCCAAATACCAGACTCCGGAAGTAAAAATCTCCACGCGGGTTGTTATCGGAAAAGTGTTGAGAGACATTGGTATCATTGCAGATTCGATTGGTGTGCAATTGATTATTATGGGAACACACAGCACATCCATCTGGCAAAAGATCTTTGGAAGCCCTGCTTTGTCCGTTATATCAAACAGCAATGTTCCAATTGTTCTGACACAGCAGGACACCTCTTTCCACAAAATCAAGTCAATTGTAATGACTGTAGACCTGGCAAGAGAAAGTGTCCAGGTAGTAAGACATGCTTCCAAAATTGCTCAGACATTCAATTCCAAAATATTCCTGGTTGGCCAACGTTACTCAGACGAAGGCCTGATGCAGAAAATTGACGTGAACCTGCACGTGGCAAAAGGTTATTTGCAGGACCACGGTTTATCAACTACCATTCATTTGTTGGATTCAACCAATTTTGAGAAAAATCTGATCGAATACTGCCGTGAAGTAAATGCGGATTTGCTTGCAGCTACGCATTACCAGGATATGTTCTCTCTTTTCTCTACGAACCTGATTCAGAGCTTAGCAGAAAATGAACTGGCGATTCCGGTAATGACATTCGACGGAGAAGATACCTCTTCAGGATCACAATTCGGGTTTATTACTCAGTAGGTCTCGATACATCCCTGACGATTCGCTATGCTTCTGTCAGGGACACTCGACCTGACTGAGTTGAGTGCTGTCATTTCGAGTGCCGAAGTGTAACGAAGGTGTATCGAGAAAGACAGTGCTTAAATTCCTTTTATAAGCAATACGATTTCTCCTTTTGGCGGAGTAGTTTGGAAGTGCTTTAATACGTCCTCTGCTTTTCCTCTTACGAATTGCTCGAATAGCTTGCTTATTTCCCTGGCAACACAGACTTCTCTGTCCGGCCCGAGGAAGTTTACACATTCTTCCAATGCTTTGACAATACGGTGCGGTGATTCATACAACACGATGGTTCGTTCTTCCTCCTTATAGGAAAGCCATTTGGTTTGTCTTCCTTTTTTGTGTGGGAGGAATCCTTCATACAGGAAGCGATCACATGGAAAACCACTTGCTACCAACGCCGGAACAAAAGCTGTGGGGCCGGGCAAACACGTTACTTCCAACCCTGCTTCAACACACGCTCTGACCAACAGGAACCCGGGATCAGAAATAGCAGGTGTTCCCGCATCTGAAACCAAAACGGTACATTGATTTTCCCGAACCGTTTGAACGGAACGTTCCAGTTGTTTATGTTCGTTGTGTGCGTGAAACGGTATGATCTGCTTTCCCGTAATCTCCAAATGAGAAAGCAACTTCTTCGTTACCCTGGTATCTTCAGAATAAATAATCTCCGCCTCTTTGAGCAAACGGATTGCCCGCAACGTAATGTCCTCTAAATTTCCAACAGGAGTCGGAACCACAAATAACACACCCATTCTATTTCGTTTTTAGCGTGTCAGTACTACGTAATCCTGCAACACGGTTTTAAGAAATTCCATTCTTTTTGGTGGAGTTTCCGCTAATCCGATGAGACGTGCTGTTTCATCTGCCAATTCAATTGCGAAGTCTTTGTTGGACTGATTCGGGTAACGTTGTACACGTAATATCGTATTTTTAATCAAAAGCATGTCTTCATCCGAAAAACGGACCACATTCGGATAAGTCGGAACATGATTGTCTGAGCTTTTAATGGAAAGTACGTCCCTCAAACTGTAAATCTGGGTATCTTTTACTTTAATCACGACCGTATCTGCCATAATATCACCGATTCGCTGTCTTTTCTCCGTTGTACCGGCAACCAACAGTGCCAGGAAACCAAAGCCGCCAACCCAAATATCTACGATCCGGAAGATCCATCTGGTAAAATATTCTCTTAATCCTGCAGTTTCCCCATTGCTTTTTACCACGCGAATTCCCATAATAAGCTTTCCGAGTGACCGGCCATTGGTCAGGTATTCGATTACCGGTGAATATAATATCCAGGGTAAGCGCAACAAGAAAATACTTAAAAGTGACCACCTGTCCTGAACGGAATTTACATCCAGATCAAGCAAATTAGCAGAAATGATATAGCTCGCTATTAATAAATAAATGAGCAAAAAGATCACATCCAGAAAGGCAGCAACTGCCCGGTATATCGGGCTCGCAAGTTCGTAGTCTATCGTAACAAATTGCGATGTTGTGAAGGAAATTGTTTTCATGCCATTTTAGATGTAAATCCGAAAATACAAATTAAAGAACAAATATGGTTTATTTTAGGTTTTTAAGTAGGACTGGAAAATTTTCCAGCCCTACCATTATCAAAGGCAGTGCTTTTTAGACTGCGCTAACGCTTGTCTTTCATCGAAAGCAGTGCTTTCTCTTACTTTAAAATGAGCTGGATCGGTAAATGATCGGAGTAACCACCGTAATAATTCGGTCCGCCATAAGTTGTTGCAGGTTTTTTGCTTCCGTCTTTCTGCGTGAAAAGCAATTTTTCTTCATACACGATCTTTCCGTCATTCGGAGAAAGTGCAATTCCAGCAGTTCCGTTGAACAATGCTTTCGAAATAATAAAGTGGTCCAAAACTCCCCATTCTCCTTTGAAATTATGAGTTCCCTTACCTGCTTTGTGATCATCTTCAAATAAATCTACCAGATCAGCACCCGTATCAGTTACAGCTTTCGCTTTTAAAACATCCTGAATGGAAATATTATCCGGGTGATCGTTGAAGTCTCCCATTAAAACAATGTTTGCTTTCGGATCTGCCTTCAGAATTTCATCCACTTTTGTGCGTGTGACATGTGCAGCCTGGATTCTTCTTATTTCCGAGCCATCTCCACCTCTGCGTGATGGCCAGTGATTTACGAAGAGATGAACAATCTTTCCTCCCTGCAATTCACCTTCCACGTATAGAATATCACGTGTTTTAAAATCCGGAATGGAATCAATCGAAACCTTCAGGTTTTCCATTTTGATGAGCTTAAAGGCACTTTTATCGTAAAGCAGTCCGCAGTCAATTCCGCGGGCATCCGGTGAATCTTTGTGCGCGATCTCATAATTCGTTTTCCCCAAACGACCGTGTTTCTTCAGATCCATCAAAACGCCTTTATTCTCGATCTCTATTAAACCGATCACGATCGGATTCTCCGGAAGGTTCATCGTAATGGCTTCTACCAGGTGGTCCAGCTTTACCTTATATCTCTCGGAGTTCCATTTCAATTTGCCATCAGGAAGGAACTCTTCATCTATCACTCCTTCGTTATCAATGGTATCAAATAAATTCTCCACATTGTATGAAACAATAGCCCGGCCATGAAACGACTGAAGCGATCCTTTCTTAGATCCCTTTTGTGAAAACCCGTTTACTGAACAAGCAGTGATTAGGATCGAAAGCAAAACAATTTTTTTCATCATGAAAGCTGTAATTTTAATATTCTAAGCTAAACTTATCCAACTCTAACAAACATGAAGCCAGTAAGTCAATACTTGCCTGGATATCATCTTTGTGAGCCATTTCGATTACCTGATGTAAGTGCCGTGTAGGAATGGAAACCGCTCCGGCAATAGATCCTCCGGGCGACATGCGTTGAATTCCCGCCGTATCCGTACCACCTGCTGTCAGGATTTCCGGTTGCCATTTAATTTTGTTTTTATCAGCAACTTCTTTCATATAGCGCACCATCCGTGAGTCACAAATGGTAGATGCGTCCATGATCTTAATGGCAGTTCCTTCTCCCAGTTTCGTAATTTGTTCGTGAGCTGCCGCACCCGGTAAGTCAAATGCAATAGTGGTATCCAAACCGAAACCGAACGTTGGCTTGATTTTTAAACTTGCCACATTCGCTCCGCGGATTCCCACTTCTTCCTGAACAGTGAAAACCATATATACATCATTCGGAAGTTTTTTTCCTTTCAGTAATTTCAGTACTTCGATCGCAATAAATACAGCCAAGCGGTTATCTAATGATTTACTGTTAAAACATTCACCCATTTCGATGAATTCCCGTTCACGGGTAATGACATCACCAATCGAGATCAACTCTTTTACTTTATCAGCCGGTAAACCTGTGTCCACAAAGTAATCTGTAAGCTTTGCAACCTTATTGCGTTCATCCTGGGTCATTACGTGGATCGGTTTGGAAGCCATCACACCAATGACATCCTCTTTTCCGTGAATGATGACACGTTGAGCAGTTAATGTTTTCGGATCAAAACCTCCAAGAGTAGTGAAACGGATAAAGCCTTTGTCATCAATGTAAGTTACCATGAATCCGATTTCATCCATATGCGCTCCGATCATCACAGATTTATCCGATTTTCCTCTTCGGATTCCATAGACGTTCCCCATATTGTCAACTTCTACTTCATCGCACAATGATTCGATTTCGCGGAGAACCAGTTTTCTCACACGGTCTTCATATCCGGGAGCACCGGGAGTCTTACATATTTCTGCTAAAAGCTTTTTATTCATTTCTTCAAGTTTGCATCAAAAATAATAGAAATCCATGTGCATTGGTTCATTCCTCAGTTTAAAGAATCGGCAAATAACTGTTAAGGTAATTATGAATCGATTTAGTACTGATTTTTAGGAGGTTTAGAGCAAAATAGTATGAAAGGTTACTAATTCAAACCGGTAAAATAAACGGTCATAACGGGGTTTTAAAAATTAAATTTTAACGTACTTCCGGGTTTTAATGAGGAAAAACACGCCAAACGCGTATTTATCAACACACATTTGTTCTGATTATGTGCTATGTTAAAAACAAAACCTATTAAATAAAACCATTAAATTTGTTATACAAAACCAGATTCTCCTTGAGAATCTTAAAATCAACGCACTATGAGAAAAATATTACTCAGTTTATCTTTATTCACACTTACTCTACAGGCATCCGCTCAGACTCAGGTAGGAAACAGCAATTTCGAGCAGTGGGAAGCTTCATCACCAGAGATTAAAGAACCTATTAACTGGAATAGTTTTATGACTGCCAGTGGTGGATTAGCCGGAGCTGCTAACCAGCAAATGGACCGGGTTACTTACGTACGACCTGGATCAACGGGAGTATATTCTGTTCGAATTTGGTGTAACACTATTTTTGGAGTTGCTGCAAACGGAAACGTTACCACAGGTCAAATAAATATGGGAAGCATTACTCCCACAAACTCAGCGAATCACAACAAATCAGTAACTACTGATGTAAACTTTTCAGATCCGATGACTGATTCTCCCGATTCACTGGTCGTTTGGGTAAGACATAAACCGGTTACTACATCCAAACTGGGAAGAGTTAGCTGTGTCATTCATAATAATACGAACGGTTATAAAGATCCCAATGATGTGGCTGGTGCAAATACAGTTGCTACAGCTATTTCAAGTATTTCCTACAATGGAGGAAACTGGCAGCGTTTATCCATTCCGTTCACTTATGTGGGAACACCATCAAATGCTGCTTACATTATTACAACATTTACTACGAACCAAACTCCGGGAGGAGGTAACGGAGGTGATACTTTGGCAATCGATGATATGGAATTAGTTTACGTTCCAAGACCTTCTTTTTCAACTTCTGCAACTACCGTTTGTAGCGGAAGTACCATCACTTTTACAAATACTTCTACCAATTTCCCAACTTCTTACAGTTGGACATTTACAGGAGGAAGCCCTTCTTCAAGTACTGCTACCAGCCCGGTAGTTACTTACAACACTCCGGGAACTTATACCGCAGTTTTAACAGCAACGAACCAATGGGGATCAAAAACTACAACTCCCGTGACAATTACTGTTGATGCATTGCCCGATGCTTCATTAAGCTATGCTCAGACTACTTATTGTCCGGCTGATACGGATCCTGTTCCAACAGCAGCAAACCCTGGAACATTTAGTTCAACCTCAGGCTTGACAATTAATTCAAGCACAGGAGCAATCGATCTTTCTGCAAGTACACCCGGAACTTATACAGTAACAAATACGTATACCGGAACTTGTTCAAATACCGGAACTACAAGTATTACGATCAATCCTCCTGCAGATGCTACTTTTGCTTATGCATCCAACACTATTTGTGCAGGTGGGGCTAATGAAACACCAACAGTAGTTGATCCGGGAACATTTTCTGCTACACCTGCAGGTTTGGTATTTGCAAATACCACAACAGGTGAGATCAATGTTGCCGCAAGCAGCGTTGGAACTTATACCGTAACTTACAATGCAACTGGTTCTGTTGCTTGTCCTACTTCAGGATCTTCTTCAAGTCTAAGTATTACAATTACTACCACTCCGGATGCTTCGTTTACCTATGCTCAAACAGCATATTGTGCGGACGCAACAGATCCGACTCCGGTATTTGGTGCAGGTGCAAACGGAGGAGTATTCACTTCAACTGCCGGTTTAATTATCAATTCCAACACCGGAGAAATCGATTTGTCTGCAAGTACAGCTGGAACTTACACAGTAACAAACACAATTGCTGCATCGGGTTCTTGTCCTATGACTGATGAAACATTTAATGTTACAATAAACGCTCTGCCGAATGTTACTCTGGCTAATTTCGCAGATGTTTGTGTTTACCATCCTGCGTTTGCTTTAACGGGTGGTGCTCCGGCTGGAGGAAGCTATAGCGGAACAGGTGTGAGCGGCGGCAACTTTGATCCTGCAACAGCAGGTGTTGGTTCCGAAACAATCACTTATTCTTATACAGACGGAACAACCACTTGTTCCAATTCAGCTGCAAATACGATTAACGTAGAAGAATGTTTGGGATTAACAGACAATGAAATCACAACCATCTCTGTTTATCCGAACCCTACTGATGGAAAATTGACACTTTCAAATATTTCAGGAAACACTTCATTCAAAGTTGTTTCTGTTTCAGGACAGGTTGTTTTAAGCGGAGTTGTTTCAGCCACAGCTAATTCCATTGATCTTTCTTCTTTCGAGAACGGGATCTATGTTCTTCAATTAGCTCAGGAACAAGGACTTCAATCGGTTCGCATCATTAAGAAATAAAAAAATCATACCTTTGTTATGTAACCACCATTCCCGACCGGGATGGTGGTTCACTTTTTAAAGCTACATTTATGAAGTATTTGCTTTCCATCTTAATACTTTCAACATCTTCTTTCATTTTTGCACAAACAGGAAGGATTACCGGTAAAGTTCGCGACCTAGAAGGAGAAGCGGTTGTAGGTGCAACTGTTTTTGTAAAGGCCAATCAACTTTACGGAGCAAACTCGGATGAGAATGGTCAATTCGTTTTGGAACTTCCTGTGGGGGTTTACAATCTGATTTGTCGCATGGAAGGCATGAATACGGATACTATTCAAATCAATGTGACTGAAAATGGTCTTATTGAACTGGATATCCCAATGGAAGAAATTTCAACCGTATTGGATGTAGTAGAAGTGAAAGTTGGGAAGTTTGATAAACCATTGGAAGATCAGACGGTCTCCATTGAAGTATTAAAACCCCGATTAATAGAAAGCAAAAATACCCGAAGCATTGAAACCGCTTTGGACCAAACTCCCGGATTAAACATTTTGGATGGGGAGCCTCAAATCCGGGGAGGAAGCGGATTTACTTTTGGGGTTGGTTCCAAAGTAGCTGTGATGGTGGATGACATGCCCATGCTTTCCGGTGATGCCGGAAGACCTGAATGGGGATTCATTCCCGTTGAAAACATTAGCCAGGTTGAGGTAATCAAAGGAGCAGCATCCGTACTTTCAGGAAGCGCTGCCTTATCCGGATCTATTAATATCCGAACTGCTTACCCGACTTCAAAACCACTTACCAAAGTCATTTTATATTCGGGTTTATACAGTACTCCATCTCAATCAGGCACAAAATGGTATGATGATACTCCTTTAATTGCAGGAGCAACGTTTTTACATTCCCGTAAATACAAGCAATGGGATTTAGTATTTGGCGGGAACTTCAATTACGACCATGGCTACATGGGACCCCCGGAATACAAAGACACACTTGCCTGGCAAGATACGCTAACCAATTTCAACAATAAACAAATGGTTAGTAAAAGGGCACGTTTAAACTTTAATTTATCCCGAAGAGCCAAAAACATGAAAGGATTGGTCTATGGGATCAACGGGAATTTTATGATTGCCGAAAGTAATATGGTACTTGCCTGGCTGGATGATACGAGTGGATTATACCGTGCTTATCCGGGAGCAGTCTTTTTACAAAAACAGTTGATTTTCAATGTTGATCCATACATAATTTTTACAACCAAATCGGGAGGTAAACATTCGTTACGCACACGTCTTTTAAGAACATTGAACGAGATGACGGCTAACCTGGACAATCAATCCACGGTTCTTTACGGTGATTATCAATACAGAACGTCTATCAAACAAATCATCCCTGTAGATTTTGTTGGAGGGGTTACGGCACAACACACGCATTCTTATTCCAATATGTATCGGGGATCCGGTTCACCTGTTAACCAAATGCTCAATCTTTCTGCTTACGCACAAGCTGAAAAAAAATTGTGGAAACGCCTGACACTTTCAGTTGGTGGACGTCTGGAGTATTTTCAATTAAATGACTCAATTACTGCTTTGAAACCCATTTTTCGGGCGGGTTCCAATTTTAAAATCCACAAAGCAACATTCCTTAGAGCATCCTATGGTCAGGGATATCGTTTTCCCACAATCACGGAACGCTTTATTCAAACAGGAGTCGGGAGCTTTGGCGTTTTTCCTAATTCTGAGTTAAAACCCGAAACAAGCTGGAACGCAGAATTCGGGATCAAACAAGGATTCAAGATCGGTCCTGTAATGAGCTTTATTGATGTTGCCGGATTCTGGCAGGAATACCAAAACACGATTGAGTACATGTTCGGAATATGGCATACTTTCTCGTCTTTGGAAGAAATGTCAAAAGGTGCAGGATTTAAATTCCTGAATACCGGGAAATCAAGAGTCCGTGGAATAGATGCATCCCTGGCAGGAACAGTTGCTGTTGGTAAAAAAGGCGATCTGACCTTCCTTTGCGGATATACCTATATTGTTCCTCAGACCCTAAACCCAGATTATCTTTACGCCACCGATTCATTGAATCGTAAATTCACTTACAATACCACTTCATTGGATTCAAACTCCAGAATTTTGAAATACCGCTTTCTGCACAATGTGAAAATTGATATGGAATATACCT
>CBFGPJ010000016.1:0-14482 GCA_965650615.1 uncultured Fluviicola sp.
GTTTATTCTTTTTAGCCATGCTGAAGTATTTCTATTAAAGTACTTCTTTCCCAAGTCTGTTACACAGTTAAAGAATCAAACTTATTGACAAAGATTTGTGATTAAAAAAGGGAGCTCTGAGCTCCCTTTTTATCGATTCTTTATCTTTCTATCACAAAGCGTTTCAATGTTTTAGCTCCCGATGAGTGCAATTCGATGTTGTAAACACCTGCTGCAAGTTTTCCACAGTCAATTTTAGTTTGTCCCGGTACAAGGGTCGTAGTTGAAATCACTCTTCCCGTTTGGTCCAGGATGCGCGCTTCAATCAATTTGCTGGAACTGTTTTCTACATTCAGGAAGTTAGTTGCCGGATTCGGGTAGATGTTTACCACCTGGTTCAACATTTCTGATACGGAGTTTGGCTGTCCCGTTGAAAGACGGTTATCTCGGTTGGATCTTGTTGTATTGAAATCCTGTGCCATCTTCGTACTTGAACACGTGCTCGGTGCGTTTACGGTTACCACATAGAACAAACCATCTGTTGTTGGTATATTCAGGTTATCATCGGTAAATGTAAACAAGTTATTCGGCATGGTTTGAAGGGTTGTCCAGCCATCCGCATCCGTATGTCTTTTCAACACAAAGGTTGAGTAGTTGAAACCTTCATAACTATCCCAGAACAAGTTGATATCGCCTCCCAATCCCTGGCTGATCACCAAATGAATGGTTTTGTGATTTGAGCTTAATTCTGATTCATTTCCGCAATCATCCACAGATGAAATTTTGTATCTCCAGGAACGTACATTCGGTGATGCTACCAGGTCATTGTAAATAGATTCGTCCGAATAAAGAACAGAACCCACTAATTGGTACAGACCGGCCTGTGAAGTTTCACGGTAAATGTTGAAGTGGTCAATACCGGTTGTAATAGGTTTTTCCCAAACAACCAGGTTGGTATTGGTGGTTGAATCAACGGTTACCAAACAGATTTCAACCTGCTCAGGTAAAGTAGATTCTACAGTTCCGCCCAAAACGGTAATACATCCGGATGCTCCTGTTACGGAAACCGAATAAGATCCCGGAGCCAGGTTTGTAATGTTTTGAGAAGTTGCTCCATTTGTCCACTCGTAATTTGTCGGGTTTCCGGAAATGACGGTTAACTGAATCTGCCCGTCGTTCGAACAAGAAGAAGGAATAATCGTATCAATTGCCAAAGTCGGTCCGAAATTATTGGAAACCAATGCGGAGGAAGCAAAACTACATCCGTTTGCATCTGTGATGGTACAGGTATATGTTCCAGCTCCGATGTTTGTAAGTGTAGCGCTGTTGCTGCCTACAGTTGCTCCCTGGTCATCTATCCATGCATAATCGAACGGGGAAGTTCCGCCATTGAATGATGCAACGACTTGTCCGTTTGTTGCAGAACAGCCCGGTTGGGTTACTGTCATCTGGTTTAACATGATCTGTTGTGGTTCCTGTACGGTATAACTTGCAGTAGAAATACAACCGATTGCGTCTGTAATGGTCAATTCATATGGCCCGCCTGTTAATCCTGAAACATCTTCGGTTGTTGCACCGTTTGACCAGGCATAAACCAAAGGAGCGGTACCACCCGTAACCGTTACGTTGATCGCACCGTTATTTGTTCCGTAACAAGATGCTCCCGCAGGAACCCCGGCTTGGGAAAGTCCGGTGGAGCCGATCATTGACGTGGAAGTAGAAAGACATCCGTTTGCATCTGTCACTGAAACCAGGTATTGTCCCGGAGCCAAATCGAAAACACTATCAATTGTGGAACCGGTACTCCAGTAAATGGAGTAAGGAGATTGTCCGTTTGTAATAGTTACCGAGGCCTTTCCGGTATTTTGATTACAGTCTGAAGAAGTGGTAGACACATTTAAATCCGGGGTCTGATTGATCGTAAATGGTAATGAGCTTGCGCTTGTACAACCGTATTGATTCGTTTTTACGTAATTCATAACTACTGTTGTACCACTTGGATAGGACGGGTAGAAGGTGTTATTTAGAATACCATTACCTGCCCAGGTTCCCCCGTTCGGAGTTACCCAGTTATTCAGGTTTATCGGATTTGCATTTTCACAAACTGTATTTACAGGATTATTGAATGCAATAACCGGTTTCGGATTAACTGTAATCGGAATCAATGTAGTACCACATGAAACTCCGTTATCGAATAATTCAAACTGTAAATCAACAATCGTCGGTGAGCTGACATCGTTCGTATTGCTGATGTTCAATGAAAAATTCAGTGTTCCCGCACCATATACGTTAATTGCTGAATTTGGGATAACTCCTACGTTTTGCGAAACACATGTCATAGTCAGACCTTGCTGGCTGAAGTTCGGGTCCAGGCAGTAAATGGAATTACTGGCCGAGTTATTGAAAACAGAAGATTCACACATGGCAAATAAATCAAAATCTTCAATGTTTGCCAGTTGGTTGTATTCTTTCACGTAGAATTTACCACCATTGACATAAGCGATCACATAAACACCGTTACAAACTTCCATTCTCAGACAAGTTGCGGTGGATGGAGCTAATGCGACTCCATTAGTGATATTACTTACCGCTGGTACTGCTCCAGAAACATTTGTCACTTTATCAAAGAAGCAGGAAGTTGTTTTATAAAATACAAAGGCATCGCTATAGTGTGTATCAAAGTCAAAATCTACCACATTTGTTGTAGCAGAGATATTAACTTGTGTTCCAAAGCTGGTTCCATTATAAGAACGTAATTTCAAAGGAAAGCTTCCATAGGGAACAGACCAGACAGAACTGATGACCGTTGCACCGTTGTTTTTGTCTACTAACATTTTCGAAGCCCCATCCGAGTTGTCCAATGTATTGTTTGAGTACACACCGCCATTCACGGAAATATCAAAAGGAATATAATTGGACATATCCGCCTCTTCGTGGATGACGTATGTTGTATTTCCATCGACATGAGACCCTAACACACCTGTGAAATCCGTTTGTTCCAGGTTAGGACTTGCTCCACCCATAACCGTTTGGGTTCCCATATTCACTGTTATCAGTGAATTGTCAGGGGAGTAACCTGTTGCCTGATCATTTTCATTGTAGAATGTTAAGATCAATTGGTTCGACGAATTTGCCTTTAAAGAGTAATTGTGGTTGTAATTAACCGTATTGTAACCACCAGGCCCCATTGTCTGGAAAACCCAGGAAGAACCATTGAATTTATAGATATAAAGGAATTGGCTTGGTAAAGCTCCCTGGTTTGATTTTACTGCAAAAACAGGAGTAGTTTCACCGATAACCAATAAATCCAAACCGGATGATGTGCCGGGAATGGTAGCTCCTGACATAGATACCCAGGACGTGGTAACCGGGCTCCATTTATAAACGGTAACAACTCCGGCGCTCAAAGCAGCAGCATATAAGTTTCCGCCGGGTGTAGTTTCTATATCTACTTCCGTAGCGTTGGCAATTCCGGTTGAACTTCCAATGTAATTCCAACCCTGAGAAAAGGAAATGGTTGAAACGCAAAGAAGGAATAGCGTAAGTAGTTTTTTCATAAGTTTAATCTTAGCAATCACAAGCAGCAAAGGTAACCAAATATAATTGGGAGGTTTCCGGAGACTCGTGGCTTGTAGTTCTCTTTGAGTATTTTCGGTATTTCTCCAAATGGTTGGTAAAAAAAAGAGTCCGCCATGGCGGACTCCGGTGTTTACTAAATCAATATAGTTTATTGTTTGCAAATGCGCTTGGTGATCTTCGAACTTGCCGAATGGATCTCAACCAGGTAGATACCTGACTGAATATCATTCAATTGAATCGAAACTTTGGATTCTGAACTTGTCGTTGTGCTCACCACTTTTCCTGAAAGGTCTGTTACACGATAAGTAATCAGTTCATTTCCACTTTGAACGAATGTCAAACTTCCATGAGTAGGGTTCGGATACATGCTTATATCGTTCAAATAGTTCTCATCAATCCCATTGGACGATGCTCCGTCAACGCCATCTCCTACGGCAAACTGACCGCGTTCGCGATTGGAACGTGTGGTGTTGAAATCCTGTGCTTTTTCCGCAGTACAAAGTGAATTTAAGAGCATCTCAATGTAATAATCCACACCGGTTGATCCCGTGGGAGGAGTATCATTGTAAACAGAGGTTCCAAGAGTAATTGTTGGACTGATGGCCATCCAATCTACCTGGTCTGTTTTTCTCCATACGACGTAACCATTAACATTTCCCGAACCTTCGTAATCATCCCAAAGAATATCAAATGATCCGTTACCGGTATTCAGGATGGTGTTTAAATGCAGGGTCTTGTGCTCTGTGGAAACAGGACTTTCTGCCCCACAATCGTTTACGGCAGAAAGTTTATAGCGCCACGAGCGGTCCATTGGTGAAGCAACAACATCATTGAAGTAGGATAAATTGCTGGCATGGACCGTATCAATTAATTGGTAATTTCCGGCCAGGTCTGATTCTCTGTAAATATTGTAATGGTGAATTCCGGAAGTTTCCGTTTTTTCCCAGACAACCAGGTTTGTTGTTGTCATGGTGTCAACAGTTACCAAACAAATTGGTTGGGCCAAAGGGGCTTTCGTTCCTACAAAAATGGTTTTTTCAGCATAACAAGGCTGAAGCATGGAGCCACTTAAAGCAGTAATGGTATAAAATCCTTCGTCGAGGTTGAAATTACTTTGTGTAGTTGTTCCGTTCGACCAGGACCAGGAATAAGGCAGGTTCCCGCCATTGGGATCAATTGTAAAATTCACCGTGATTCCACCATTGCTTTGGTTACATTGTGTATTTAAAACAGTTGTATTGATATCAGCGGCGTAATAATCGTCCAGTTGATATGTGAACTGCTTGATGCATCCGTTTCCATCCGTTACTTTCAGGGTATACAGACCATGACCGACCCCGGAAAGGTTTTGTGTGGTTTGTCCGGTACCGACCCAGTCGTAAGTAGGGGATGTAGCGAACACAGATGCGAAAATTACTCCGTCTGTTGCTCCGCACGTCGGTTCACTCGCGAATAAGTTTGCTGTGATAGCCGGTGGTTGTGTAATGGTATAAGAACCTGAAACCTGGCAGCCATTGTTGTCCCAAACATTTACGGAATAAGATCCTGGTGCCAGATTGGAAATAGTTTGTGTACCATAACCATTCGACCACAAGAATTGATAGGAATTCGGGTTAGTGATGCTGATCGAAATAGATCCGTCGTTTAACCCGTTACAAGTTACATTATTGATCGTTGGCGTGATTGTAATGCCTGTTGCTTCAACGGACGTAACTCCCGTGATGTGGCAATTGTAATCATCCGTCACATTGTAATAATAAGGTCCCGGAGCCAAATTGGAAATGGTTGTTGCGGTTTCTCCCGTTGACCATTCCAGGGTATAATTCGCCGAACTTCCTGGTGTAAATGTAACGGTTGCCGATCCGGTTGCCGACCCGCAGATACTCGGATTGGAAACAACAGAAGCACTTCCCAGGTTAGGGAATATCATAGTAGATGATGCAATGATCATACAGCCGTCAATTTCATCGTTCATGGTAATGGTCCCTCCTGTAAAAGTCTGTGAAAGTACCGTTCCGTCAATCGTCGTGCCTTCAACAGGGTTTCCGTTAATACTGAACACCCCATGGTCGTAGTAATTGACGTAGTTTGTTAAGTCGATGAGGTTATCATTTTTACAAAGGTTTAATGGGTTGGCGGAGAAGTTCACAACGGGAACCGGGGTTGTTCCGGCTACAATCTGAGGTAAGCTAACAGGAGTTATGCTGTATCCGTCGAACAGCTGTAACTGAACAGTTGCATTTCCTCCGGAAGAAATGTATCCGTAAATAGCATATTTACTGATTGATGGAGAAACTGTGTTGTCGAAATAGATCAATTCGGCAGTCATGCTCGTGATCGTACCGCTTCCATCTGTCAGGTTTAAAATTTTCAAGGGGCCGTCCTTGTTGTCATCATAAAACTCCAGGGCATGGTAAATGAGGTTGTTATTACCCGCACAGGTTCCGCCCGTTGCAACGATCGAAGACGGATTGATTTCCGGTTTGGTGTTGTATACTTTGTAATAGTAATATCCGTCATTTTGATAGTTAATGGCCAGGTGTTCCCCACTTTGGTCCAGTGAAAGCATGAATAAATTGTTCAGCCCGGCTGTAAGCGGGATTTGAATTCCAAGCGTATCCCAATCACCGGTTCCCCAATCTTTTCGGAAAACGTAAGAATCTCCTAATGCACCGTTTCCAGTGGCTGTAAAGTTTGACAGTAAAAAAGAATAGCTTGAATTTTGTGTAGTAGCAAAACGAATGGTATCAAAATTGAAAAACAGAGAGGGATCGGTTGTTGTATTCAATTGCACATTACCGGTTCCGGCCAGTGGTTTTTCATAGGTTTTCTGATCGGCATAATTGCGCATGTAAACCTTCGGTTCGTTTTGTCCGTTTCCAATAAGGAAGTAACTTCCCGCCACAAAGTCAGTACCTGTATTTGTTTTTAAACGGCCATCATTCGCTCCGGAAGAATTATAGTACGATAAAGCATAAGGAGTACTGATAGGAGCTACCGCCAAACGGTTGTTTGAACCCCCGGAAACACCGTAATAAATGAAATTGTTCGAAAAATGGATCAGGAATCTCCCGTTTGAACTGAATGTCGGATCCAGTAAGGTGTTTACTCCTAGTTCTGAGTCCCAGGCATTGGTTGTTGTATTGAAAGTACAGATATTGGTGTTTGTATTGTCTATATACATTACAACCGGTTTATCTAAGCCCGGGACCAATTTAAACTCCCATGAGCCAAGACCGCCTGTTGCGATAAATGAATTGTACCCGGTAATTGTATTTGTTGTAAAATCAAACATATGTGCAAACAATCCACTGCCGCCACCTGTTATCAGGTAGGCTTTGTTATTGATTACATCACCCTCAATACGGCTTACACTGCCAAAGGATACATTTTCCGCATCCAGCCAGGTCCAGGTACCGACTTCCGGATTGTACATTGTGACCCGGATATAACTTCCGATCGAATCGCTGAAGTGGTACAATTTTCCCTGGTACATGATCGATTTTACCTGTCCTGCAGAAAGGTAGGGATCAACCGGCAAAGCAGAAGACCAATCGTATGTTTGTCCCTGCACGTTTGCAACGCTTAGCAGTAGAACAAATAAGAGCAATAGCTTTTTCATAATCGTAGAATTAAATAGTGTTAGAAAAAAATCATTGTACCTGGATGGAACAATGATTTTTTGAACTTCATTTATCTGAGCAGCTTAAAGTTTAACTACCCGTTTGATGATCTTACTATCATTCAATTTCAGCTCAACCAGGTAAACACCGGCATTTAACTGGCTCAGATCGAGAACCGTATTTGCCTGACTGCTTTGGCTTGTCTGCATCAATTGACCGGATAGCGAAAGAATATTGTACGTAATTTTTTCATGACCGTCCTGAACAAAAGTCAGCTTATCTGAAGTAGGATTCGGATACATTCCAATTCCGTTCAGGTAGTTTTCGCCGATCCCATTCGATGATGCTCCGTCAACCCCTTCTCCTGTTGCGAACTGACCTCTTTCACGATTGGATCTTACCGTATTGAAATCCTGTGCTTTTTCAGCCGAACAAGGAGTTGTCAATTCAAATTCCACCATGTAATCCAATCCCGGAGTAGCATAATCAACGGGATCTGTAATCGTGAGGATGGTGTTTGGAACCGTATCTGCTGCTTCCCATCCGTTTGCGGTGGTATATCTCCAAACAATGTAATCCGTGAATGCGTCTGTTCCTTCATATGCGTTCCAGTTAACCTGTACTGAGTTGCTTCCCAGATCCAATAAGTCCAGATGAATTGTTCGGTGTGCAATACTTAAGGGTCCTTCTTCTCCGCACACGTTTACAGCACCGATCTTGTAACTCCAGGAACGTTCTGAAGGTGAAGCAATCACATCATTGAATAATGAGATGTTATTGAATTGTACGGTGTCGATTAATACGTACTCACCTTGTGTGGAAGTCTCACGGTAAATGTTGTAATAATCAATTCCTACCGTTTGTGCTTTTTCCCAAACAAGCAAGTTAGTTGTCGTAAGACTGTCTACAGTAATAATGCAAAGATCTTGTCTCAATGGTTTTACAACCGGAATATTCCACCCTTTGATTGCTCTGCACCCGGTATTCGCTACTGTTAATGTACAAACGTAGTTTGCTGCGGGAACGTCCATCAGATGTTGTGTAGTTGCACCGTTCGACCAGGTAATAGACTGGATCGGATCACCCGAACCGATCCAGATATCTGTAAGAATTTTCCCGTCATTCCCACCACAAGCTGCCGGGATTACGTTTCCGGAGATATCAGCAGAATTATCTTCACTCAGGTAAACCGGTTTTACGGCCATACAGTTATTGGCATCAGTTACTGTAGCGGAATAAATACCAAATGACAGGTTTGAGTTAATATCACCTGTTGCACCGTTCGACCAGGTTGTTGAATAAGGAGGAGTTCCACCCGTCATTCCCCAAACTTCAGCTTCTCCGTCTGTTCCTCCTCCACAAGTAGGTCCAACGTTTACACCCGCTTCAAAAGTCAATTTATCTGGTTGAGCAACGGTAATTGCTTTTGAAACCATACAGTTGTTTGCATCTGTAGCGTAGACCGTATAAGTTCCTGCCAGCAAACCTGTAACAGTTGTACCGGTGTGACCGGAAGTCCATACATAACTCACAGGTGCTGTCAGGCCGGTTTGTGAGATTGAAATAGCACCGTTTGCCTGGCTGTGACAAAGCACATCTGTAACCGTTTCATTGATCGAAACTCCCAGAGGATCAATAGAGAAAGCTGCCGTAGTAGAGCAATTGTTTGTATCCACAACATAATACATGTATTGACCTGCAGCCAGATTCGAGATACTTGAAGTTCCCGTAACTCCGTTAGACCAGCTTTGGCTTAAAACAGGAGCTCCACCGCTTACACTGGCAACAGCTGTTCCGGTTGAAGCACCGCAGGAAGTAGGTGTTGTACCAACAGAAACAGTAGGTGAAATAAACAAATTAAGTGTCAAAAAATCGTATGCCGAACAAACACCATTGGATATGGTATAGTTAATTCCTATTACATCATTTGATGTATAACCTTGCTCAAGCATATTGAATTCCGCATTAGGATATACCATTCCATCGTAATCAAAGACACCACCGGCCGGACTCACAAATTGATTCATATCAACTGTTCCTTCACTGGAGCAAATTTGTGTATTAGGTGAAATGGTAATCGTTGGTGTTTCAGTAATTGTAAGTGTCGGAAGTGTAATAAAAACAGTTTGGTTACCGTCACTAACCTCCAGCGTGATAACACAAGTGCCTGCGCCACCAAAACCTAAATCGGAGTATAGATATGAACTTAAAACCCCAGTAGCAGAAGTAGTTCCCATGGATAAAGAAGCATCTTGAATAACTCCCTGATTGGAAGAGGTCATTCCAACTATGGTTATTACATCGTTGTCAGCATCCACAATTTCAAGAGGTTGAAAAAGTGCAGCTTCACTATAGGAAGAACAAAGAACCGGATTGACAATTGTTTGAGCTAAATTTAAAGCAGGGGGCGTATTAGCAAATGTGCTGAAGCACAGGAAGGTCATGGCTATGATAGCTAATATTCTCATTATGTAGCGTTTTAATTTAGAAAGTCAAAATTAACGAAACTATTATAAAGGAACTCATTGGAATAAATAATTTCCATGTTAGAGTGTGTAGCTTACAAAGTATGGATTGTTTTATGCGAATAACGCCTTTAAAACTTCGTCAATTCGGGAACATGGCACGAGTTCGATCTTGAAGTTGGCTTGTTCGATCCCCTTGTTGTGTTTCGAAATAATGATCTTTTCGAATCCCAGTTTTTCTGCTTCACGGATCCGCTGGTCAATGCGATTTACCGGCCGTATTTCCCCGGATAAACCAACTTCTGCCGAACAACAGATCGAACGGTCAATGGCAATGTCTGCATTGCTCGATAATACCGCCGCCACAACTGCCAGATCAATCGCCGGGTCGTCTACACGAATTCCTCCGGCAATATTCAGGAACACATCTTTTGCGCCTAATTTAAACCCACAACGCTTTTCCATTACTGCCAGGAGCATATTTAACCTGCGCAGGTCGAAGCCGGTGGAGGAGCGTTGAGGCGTTCCGTAAGCTGCGGTACTTACCAAAGCCTGAACTTCTATCAGCAAAGGCCGCAATCCTTCAAGGGTTGCCGCAATCGACACGCCGCTTAATTTACTGTCGCCAGAAGAAATCAGTATTTCGGACGGATTCTCTACAGTGCGTAAACCCGAACCGTTCATTTCATAAATTCCCAATTCATTCGTGCTTCCGAAACGGTTTTTGATTCCTCGAAGCAAGCGATAAACATGGTGTTGATCGCCTTCAAATTGCAATACTGCATCCACCATATGTTCCAAAACCTTCGGACCGGCAAGGGATCCTTCTTTGGTGATGTGTCCGATTAAGAAAACCGGGACTTCAGTCATCTTGGCATAACGTAAAAGCTGAGCCGTACACTCCCGGATTTGTGAAATACTGCCAGGTGCACTTTCAATCTGTGAACTGAAAAGTGTTTGGATGGAATCCACAATCAACAGCTCCGGGCTGGTTTCTTCTGCTTGTTTGAAGATATTTTGAATGTTTGTTTCAGTCAGAATAAAACACGAGTCGTTTTTTTGTCCGATGCGTTCGGCACGCATTTTTATTTGCTGTTCACTTTCTTCTCCTGAAACGTACAAGACGCGTAAGGACGTTTGGACTGCTAATTGAAGCAACAAGGTAGATTTTCCGATTCCCGGTTCACCACCAAAAAGAATAAGGGACCCTGGTACCAAACCATCTCCGAGAACGCGGTTGATCTCACTGTCTGGTAAGATAATTCTTCGTTGTCCGTTTGAAACAATTTCCTGCAAAGGCTGCGCTTTGGCAGTTCTACCGGATGAGGTAGAAAAAGCAATTACCTGGGGCAATTGTTTCTCAACCAATTCCTCTACAAACGTGTTCCATTCACCGCAGGAAGGACATTTTCCCAACCATTTTGGAGTTTCATAACCACAGTTTTGACAGAAAAAAGCTGATTTTATCTTAGCCATTGGTAAATTTTGATTCGAAGGTAAGAAAATTTTCAGCTCCCCCTTTGGAGGTCAGACGACTCTGATGAGTGTCAGACTCCGTCAGAGGAGATAAGAGGGGAAGGACTGGTTTATTGATTTTTTGAAATAGCAGGAAAATCTTGAAATGTAAGTCCATTTTGCTCTTGTTTGATACAAAGATTATCTCTGAACTTCGTAAGCTAAGTACGATGTGCGATTAAAAGGGAAACTTGCGAAAATAAAAAACCCCGGCCATACATGCCAGGGTTTCAAAAATCGTATAGTCTGATTTCTTATCTTACAATGAAACTCTTTTGTGAAGTTCCTTCAGTGCTTGTTAAGCGAATGAAGTACATTCCCTGCGCCATAGTGTTTGCTGGAATCTTAATGATGTTCTCTTCAGATTCAAGAGTCTGAATAATCTGACCTGTTGCATTTGTAATATGAATTGTTTTCAATCCTGCTGAAGGAATTTCAATTGTCAGTTTCTCACTTGTCGGATTCGGATACAATTTCCAGGAAGCGTTGTATTCTTTCAACCCGTTAGTTCCGCTCAAACAGAATGTATCCGTATGTGTTGTTCCGAAATTTGCATTTGCTGAAGTCAATTCGGCAAGAATCGAATCGTTTTCGTCTTTGATCGTATAAGAACCGTTCGGGCATCCTGTTGAAGTCATTCCGTCGCCGAAATCGTCCATAATGGTAAACATGAAGCAATCATCACTTAAGCAAAACTGGGAACTTACAGTTGAACCTCCTGATGTTTGTGTATATGGCCCACCCTGGTAAAGTGTTGTTGTACCGGTATTATCTTCCAATACCCAAGTGATCTCATCTCCATAACAATCCATGGATAAATTCAGGGTAATGATATTTCCGTTCGTAATCGTGGTGAAGGAAGCTGTGATTGTATCATTCAAGTCATTTTCATCGGTTGAAGCATTCGGATTTGAAACGATTGCTTTGAATGAATGGGTTCCTCCACTCATCGTAGCACTCGGAAGTGTAACAACACTGGATTGGTATTGGTTCAAAGATCCGGTCCAGTTGTAAACCAATGATGTAGAACCGTCGTAACCGTAATTAATCGTTGCAGAGGTCAATACGGAAGTTCCCGAATTCACGATTGTAACCTGAGGAGTTACCGTTCCCGAGCAAATCGTTCCTGAAACACCTTGTGGATTAGACATTGCTGCATCCAGCGCATGAGTCGGCCCCGACGGATTATATCCGTCTACGATCGTTGCGCCGCTGTTATTTGGGTCAAGCCACGTTTTTAAATGATTGGTATTGTCACTTCCTGCAGGATTCCAGGAATTTGACAATCGACCATAGTAATCTGCAGCATTCAGGTTTGAGCAAGAAGCACCGCCTCCCCAAAGCTGACCGATAATACGGTGATTCTGATCAAATAAAGGAGAACCGGAAGATCCGCCTTCTGTGGTTGTATTTCTATCCCAGTGTAAAGTCCAGGTAGAGTTTGCCTCGCTTGATCCCATTCCTTGTGAAATAACCAATGGATCATCATCGAAAGAAATCTTTTTGATATCTCCGTCCGGGTGATGAATGGATACCGCTGATGTCGGAATGGCACCGGTATTATCCCATCCGGAGAAGAACGGATTATAGGATGCCGGTACCGTATTATTTACTAAACCACCGGTAATTTCAACCAGACAGAAATCCGAAGGAGTTCTTCTTGCTCTTAAAACAGCTCCTGACAGGGAAGAGAATGTAGGTGAACTTCCCGGGTTTGTACATGCTGCAGCCTGCCAGTTGAAGCGGAAAATCCAGCTTGTTGGTGTGCTGTAACAGTGATTTGCCGTCAAAACATAGGGCTTTCCATCGTTCAATGTGTTATTGATCAATGAACCTGAACAGAATCCGTTACTTCCTGATACCAGCATAACTGCTCCGTTGCGCTGATCAACCCAGGGCGCACCGTCTGAACAGTTTACGTTCATATTGCAATTACCGGAGGTCCCGAATGCTTTCGCTTCGAATTCACCTGCGGTGCGATAACCGTGAGTTACCGTATTTACATTTAATGAAGCTGCTTTTCCTGCATTTTTTGCCGGAATGTAGTATTCTACAATAGCGGTGCTTCCGGGAACCAATTCTGTTCCCAAAGTTCCTTCATACAAGTGATAAGCAGTGAATTTTCCTAGAATAAAGGATTTATCCGGATTATAGACATACAATTCGTTTCCTTCCGGGAGTGTAACGTTGTCCAGTGTTAAATTCACCGTTAAGGCATTTTGACAGGTAATAGCCAGTTGCCAGATTCGATCACCGTTTGGCAGTGTGTTCCACGTACCGGAATTGTTCATGTTTAAAGAAGTGTGGTTGTTGAAACCGAACCTCCATGGTGCATTTCCGGCCTTGTCCGTTATCTCGTCTTCCGCTTTTAAGGCAGCGATATCCGGTTCGGAAAAGAACTTTTTATTCATTTGTTTCAGCGAGTGCGAAGCTTTTCCGCTTTTAGGGAGACCGCCGTCACCCTGCTGTGCAACTAACGACAAGGAGAGTGTTAGTAAGGCACAAGTTAGTAGCTTTTTGTTCATAGTTTATATTTATTTTGGAGAGTTTACTTTTTAATGCGCTTAATGCTGCAACCTCTTGGGGTTGTAGAAGCCAGCTCTATTTCTTTCCCTGTGGAAGCTGCTTTTATTGCATTCTCCAGGTATTTTTCATCAGAACTTCGCTTTGAATCAACTTTATTGTCGATCGCCCCGGTATAGATAAGCTCCATTTTTTGGTTCAACAGGAAAATGTGTGGTGTTGTTCTTGCCCCGAACGCATCTGCCAGTTGGGAATTTTTATCAGCCAGGTAAGGCATCGAGTAGGCTTTTTCTTTTGCTCTTTTTTGCATGGCTTCCATGGAGTCATCGCCGTCTCTTTTAGCCTCATTTGAATTGATCAGGATCATTTTAAAACCATGAGCTTCGGCGAAAGTTTTTAGGTCATTGTATTGTTTTTCCCATCCCTCAAAGTTGTCGCTCCCAACAACGAAAGGACAGGTATTACAGGAAAAAACGACTAACAGGCCTTTCTCACCGACAGATGACTGCAGGGTCATCATTTTACCATCGATATTTTCCATTTTGTAATCCGTCATCGGCACAACCTGACCGATCGGAAGTGTTTTTAACTCTTCATTTTGAGCAAAAGAAACGGTGGATACCAAAAGAGAAATTCCAGCTATGGTATTTTTAATTGTACGGGAGAATGACATATTCTGTTGAAATATTTTACATTTATCTGCCAATTTACGCTTTATTCCGTATATGAAAAAATCTTTAATCATTCTTTTTGCGCTGGTTAGTATTTCTATTTACGCTCAGAAATTTGAAATTCCAC